>CAMBJF010000025.1 GCA_945867875.1 uncultured Ruminococcus sp.
CTACACACTGCATATCGTCGGCAGCGTCAGATGTGTATAAGAGACAGCCGAAACCTACACCGAAACATCAGTCCAAACATCGTCCGATGTCGCTCCGAACGCCGCAGACGGCACACCAGTATGGGCATTTCTCGTTTCCGCAATCGTTGCAATGGTGCTCATCTACATAGTCACCGTAAATCTTCAAAAAATTGCCGCAAAGGTGGACAAGCTCCTCGGACGTGAACAAAAGCCCGAAGCGCCCATCAAGTCTGAGGATTACAAGGTAAATGACATTTACGAAGTGCAGAAAGATGACGATAAAAAATCCGAATAACCGAAAAGCTCCCCTGTTTTCACAGAGGAGCTTTTTTTATAAAGTATCAAAAATTACTTCTTAAGCTTAACAGCTTCTTTGACCTTTGCAACGATATTCTCAGCGCAAAGACCAAATTCCTTAAGAAGATCAACAGCAGGACCGGAGTGACCGAATACATCGTTAACGCCCACCTTGATAACAGGAACAGGGCAGCTCTCTGTAACGGTTTCGGCAACAGCACCGCCGAGACCGCCGATAACGCTGTGCTCTTCGGCAGTAACGATAACGCCTGTCTCCTGAGCAGCCTTGATAACGATATCCTTGTCAAGAGGCTTGATAGTGTGGATATTGATAACTCTTGCCTTGATGCCCTCGGAAGCGAGAGTTTCGGCAGCAATAAGAGCCTCGTTGACCATAAGACCTGTTGCAATAATGGTAACATCATTGCCGTCTCTGAGCTGAACGCCCTTGCCAAGCTCAAACTTGTATGTCTCCTTATCGTTGAAAACAGGCACTGCAAGACGACCGAAGCGCATATAAACGGGTCCCTCGAAATCGAGAGCTGCCTTAACAGCTGCCTTAGCCTCAACATCATCAGCAGGGTTGATGATAGTCATTCCGGGGATAGTTCTCATAAGAGCGATATCCTCGTTGCACTGATGAGTAGCACCGTCCTCACCAACGGAAATACCTGCGTGAGTTGCGCCTATCTTAACATTGAGGTGGGGATAACCGATAGAGTTTCTTACAATTTCAAAAGCTCTGCCCGCAGCGAACATTGCGAAGGAGCTTGCAAAAACCTTCTTACCTGTGGAGGCGATACCTGCGGCAACGCCCATCATATTAGCCTCTGCGATACCGCAGTCGAAAAATCTTTCGGGGCAGGCTTTCTTGAAAATGCCTGTCTTGGTAGCTGCCGCTAAGTCTGCGTCAAGAACGATAAGGTCGGGGTATTCGTTGCTGAGCTCTGCGAGAGCCTCGCCGTAGCTTTCTCTTGTAGCCTTTTTGATTACATCTGCCATTGTCTTAGCCCTCCAGTTTCTCAAGCTGAGCCTTAAGCTCGCTCATAGCCTGCTCGTACTGCTCTGCGTTGGGCGCAGTGCCGTGCCAGCCTACCTGATTTTCCATAAAGGAAACGCCCTTGCCCTTGACGCTCTTCTGAATGATAGCAACGGGCTGACCGTTTATCTTCTCAGCTTCGTCAAATGCTCTCTCGATATCATTGAAATCGTGAGCGTTCATTGTGATAACGTGCCAGCCGAATGCCTCAAACTTGTCTGTAATGGGCATAGGGGAACATACCTCGGTAATTTTGCCGTCAATCTGGAGACCATTGTTATCAACGATAGCAACGAGATTATCAAGCTTGTTGTGAGCCGCAAACATTGCAGCCTCCCAGACCTGACCCTCTTCAATCTCACCGTCGCCGAGAACAGCATATACCTTGTAATTGTCGCAGGAGATCTTGCCGGAAAGAGCTATACCGCAGGCAGCGGAGATGCCCTGTCCGAGAGAGCCTGTGGACATATCAACACCGGGGATATGCTTCATATCGGGGTGACCCTGAAGTCTTGAACCGATCTTTCTGAGGGTTTTAAGCTCGTCTACCTCGAAAAATCCTCTCTGAGCGAGAACGGAGTAGAGAGCGGGAGCAGTGTGACCCTTGGAGAGAACAAGTCTGTCTCTGTCAGCCATTTTGGGGTTCTTGGGGTCAACGTGCATCTTGTGGAAATAAAGATAGGTAAGGAGGTCGGCAACGGAAAGGGAGCCGCCGGGGTGTCCCGATTTTGCGTTGAAAACGCCCTCGATGATACCCATTCTCACCTTGCAGGCTGTGATCTCAAGCTGCTTTTTAAGCGTCTGATCCATAAGATTAAATCATCCTTTCAAATATTCCTCATCGGAATTTAATATATACTCTATGACTTCGGCAACCGCCCCGTGGGAGCAGTCCGATACTGTGACCATTCGGCAGACCGACTTTATCTCATCGACAGCATTGGATGGGCAGGCAGGGAAATCCGCATTTTTCAGCATTTCCAAGTCGTTGTCGTAATCCCCCATTGCCACAGTAAAGGCATTTTCAGCGCCGTACAGTCTGAGAAGCTTTTTCATTGCGCTGCCCTTAGAGCAGTTTTTCGGCAGCATTTCGTGAAATATGGTGCTCGATGTGATGAACTCAACATCTGCCGCATCGGAGAGTGTCTGCGCAAACGCCGCAAAAGGCTCGATAAGCTCTTCGGGCATTGCAAAAAGCACCTTGCACCAGTTTCCATCGGGAACATCGTCAAGTGACTCCATTATCTCTGCGGTAAAGCCGCCCTTTTTCCAGTGGATACGCTCCTGCTCGTTTATCTGAACATCATATATATGCTCAGGCGTGCATATCTCAGCGCAGGCATCGGGAAATTTCTCCAATAGCTCCGAGACCATTTTACGTGAGCTTTCCTCGGGAAGATACTCCGACCACATCACCTTGTTTTCGTGACAGTCATATATCATTCCGCCGTTTGACAGAATAACGGGGAAATCAACGCCCACAGGCTCGAAATAATGCCTTGTAGCCTGCATAACTCTGCCCGTTGACACCACGAATTTTCCGCCCGCTTCACGGAGCTTCAGAATGGCATTCAGATTTTCCTCGGAAAGAGTTTTGTCCGAATTAAGGAGTGTACCGTCCATATCGCAGAAAAAATATATATCCTTTTTATTACTCATAATGCCTCGATTCGCCGCCGCTCACCTTCCGCAGAACATCGCAGAAATACTGAGGGAGCTCGCTTTCAAACTCCATATATTCATATGTCACGGGGTGGACAAAGCCTATCTTTCCTGCGTGAAGACACTGCCCGTCAATACCCTTGAAGGGCTTGCCGTAAACATCATCCCCCAACACAGGGTGCCCGATATACGCCATATGAACACGTATCTGATGAGTTCGCCCCGTTTCAAGCCGCAGTTTTATGAAAGAATATTTGTCATATTCCTCCAGCACCGTGTAATGTGTCACCGCAGGCTTGGAATTTTTCTCCGTAACGGTCATTTTCTTGCGGTCAACAGGGTGCCTGCCGATGGGAGCGTTCACCGTTCCCTCCTTGTCACCCAGATGTCCGCAGACCACCGCACGGTATTCCCTTGTAAAGCTGTGCTCCTTTATCTGCGCCGCAAGACCCGTGTGAGCGATGTCCGTTTTGGCAACGATAAGAAGCCCGCTTGTGTTCTTGTCGATTCGGTGAACGATTCCCGGACGGATAACTCCGTTTATTGATGAAAGCCTGCTTCCGTAGTGATACATCAGAGCGTTCACAAGCGTTCCCGTGTAATTTCCCGCCGCAGGGTGAACCACCATTCCCTTGGGCTTGTTCACCACAAGCAGATGATCGTCCTCGAAAATGATATCGAGGGGGATATTTTCGGGAAGAACATCCAGGACCTGAGGCTCGGGGATTACAGCGGTTATCTCGTCGCCCTCGGAAATGACGCAGCTTTTGCTGACGGTCTTTCCGTTGACGGTAACGCCCCCGTCCTCGATAAGCTTCACCGCCCTGCTTCGGCTGATGTCCGCCCCGCAGGAGGAGAGGAGCTTGTCAATTCTCATACCGCTCTGAGACTCATCTGCGGTGAGCATTATAACATTGTCACTTGTCATTTTTCACCTCAGAGCCATTTTCGGGAGCCGCCTTTTTCATATATTTTTCATCTATGAAAATGTAGTAGATTATCAGCAGTATCGCACCTATGACCACGCATATATCCGCAAAATTGAAGATAAAATTGAACGGGAACAGGCGTATAAAATCCGTAACATAGCCCTGAAAAACACGGTCTATGAGATTGCCGATGCCGCCGCCGACTATCATTGCGTATGAAACGGTCATAAGAGGGTGCTTTTGCTTCTGCCTGTGAAAATAAATGGTAATAAGCACAAGGGCAACTGCCGTAACTATCGCAAGAGCAACGGTTTTCCCCGTGAAGCTGCTGAACGCCGCTCCTGTGTTCTTGTGGAGGGAAAAAGCTAAAATGTCAGTGTCTCCTGCGGTCAGCACACGAATTATCTCGCTGCCTTTTATATTCGACTCAGCCGCCGCCTTTGTGAGCCTGTCAATGACGATAAAAGCAACGGTGAGTATCCAGAACAGGATTATCATTATGCTCTGAAAACGATCTGCTCTGCGCAGCGCTTGCAGAGTGTGGGGTGCTCGGCAATTGTGCCTACAGTCTCGCTGTAGCTCCAGCAGCGCTCGCACTTTGCGCCCGATGCCTTTTCAACGCTGAATGAAAGCTTGCCGTCAAAGGAGGGATCCTCGCACCTGAACTCGCCCTCGCCGTTGTTTACGACCTCGGCAGCGGATACGATGAATACGCCTGCAAGCTCGTCTGCCGCTGCGGAAAGCTTTGCGTAAAGCTCGTCGCTGTCGGCGTGGAGAGTTACCTTTGCTTCAAGGGAAGCACCGATGAACTTCTCTGCTCTCTTGAGCTCAAGAGCCTTTGTAACGGAAGCTCTTACGTTGTATATCATATCCCACTTTGCAGTGAATGCGTCATCAACTGAAACGCCTGTCTTTTCGGGCATCTGATTGAGGAAAATGCTCTCCTTGTCATCAGCGGCGCTGTGGGGAATGTACTTCCAAATTTCCTCGGCAGTGAATGAAAGCACTGGAGCGATCATTCTTGAAACTGCGCTCAGTATCATATACATAGCGCTCTGAGCACTTCTTCTCTCGGGAGACTTTTCGGGTGTGCAGTAAAGTCTGTCCTTGATGATGTCGAGATAGAAGTTGGACATATCGGTAACGCAGAAATTGTGAATGCTGTGAACAACAACGTGGAAATCAAATGCGGCATATGCAGCCTTCACCTTTTCGATGAGGGTGTCAAGACGAACCAGTGCCCACTTGTCAATGTCAAGCATCTTGTCGGTGCTTACCATATCCTTGTCGGGGTCAAAACCGTCACCGTTGCAGATGTTTCCGAGAATATATCTTGCGGTATTTCTTATCTTCTTGTATGTGTCAGCAAGCTGCTTCAAAATCTCCTTGGATATTCTGATATCTGAGTGATAATCGGAGGAAGCAACCCAAAGTCTCAGTATATCCGCACCGTTCTGCTCGGTGATATCCTTGGGGTCAACGCCGTTGCCGAGAGACTTGTGCATAGCTCTGCCCTCGCCGTCAACAACCCAGCCGTGGGTGCAGACAGCCTTGTAGGGAGCCTTGTGACCTGTAGCCGCAGAGGTGAGGAGAGATGACTGGAACCAACCTCTGTACTGGTCTGCGCCCTCGAGATAAAGGTCAACGGGTACTTCATATCCTCTTTCCTTCATAACTGCGGTGTGGGTAACGCCGCTGTCGAACCAAACGTCGAAAATGTTGGTTTCCTTAACAAATTCGCCGCAGCCGCACTCGCACTTTACGGAAGCGGGGATAAATTCCTTGGGGTCCTTGATGAACCAGGAGTCGGAACCCTCCGCACGGAACATATCGGAAACAGCCTTGATAGTTTCCTCGGTAACAACAGGCTTGCCGCAGTCCTTGCAGTAAACAACGGGAATGGGAACGCCCCAGGTTCTCTGACGGGAAATGCACCAGTCGCTGCGGTCATTTACCATGCCCTTGATCCTGTCCTCGCCCCACTCGGGTATCCACTGAACGCCCTCGATAGCCTCTATAGCGTCCTTCTTGAAGTCCTTTACGGAGCAGAACCACTGCTCTGTAGCTCTGAAAAGCACGGGATTTTTACATCTCCAGCAGTGAGGATACTGGTGGACTATTTTTTCAAGAGCGAAAAGTGCGCCAGATTCTTCCAAGTCCTTAGCGATGACCTTGTTTGCATCGTCAGTCCTCAGGCCCTTGTACTTGCCAGCCTCTTCGGTAAGAACGCCCTTTGCGTCAACAGGAACGGTAATGCCTATCTCGGGGTACTTCTTGCAAACCTCAAAGTCGTCAACGCCGAAGCCGGGAGCTGTATGAACGCAGCCTGTACCGCTTTCAAGAGTAACGTGGTCGCCGACGATAACGAGGGACTTTCTGCCCATAAAGGGGTGCTCTGCGGTCATATATTCAAGCTCGCTTCCCTTGAAGCAGCCCTCTGTTGTGTAGTCCTCAACACCCTTTGCCTTCATTGCAAGAGGTGCAAGCTCGGCAGCCATAATATAATTCTCGCCGTTTGCCTTAACAACTGTGTAGTCATATTCGGGACCTACGCAGATAGCAAGGTTTCCGGGAAGTGTCCAGGTAGTTGTTGTCCAGATAACGAAATATGTCTTGTCAAGGTCAAGACCCATAGCGGTGAACTTGCCCTTGTCGTCTGCAACCTTGAACTTAACGTAAATAGAGTGGCAGGGGTCATTTGCATACTCAATTTCGGCTTCTGCAAGAGCAGTCTGGCAGTCAGGGCACCAGTAAACGGGCTTAAGTCCCTTGTAGATGTAGTTCTTTCTGAACATTTCACCGAATATCTCAACTTCTCTTGCCTCGAACTCAGGCTTTAAGGTAAGATATGGGTCATCAAAATCGCCCCAAACACCCAGTCTCTTGAACTGAGACATCTGATTTGCAACCTGTGAATGAGCATACTCATTGCATTTTTTTCTGAGCTCAACGGGAGGAACCGCACCGTTCTCAACGCCCATTTGCTTTAAAACCTTAAGCTCAATGGGAAGTCCGTGGGTATCCCAGCCGGGAATGTAAGGAGAGCAGTAGCCGCTCATATTCTTCTGCTTTACGATAATATCCTTGAGCACCTTGTTAAGGGCAGTACCCATATGGATATCGCCGTTGGCGTAGGGAGGTCCGTCGTGAAGAACATACTTGGGAAGAGACTTGTTCTTCTCGATCATCTTGTAATACGTTCTTCCGCTTTCCCAGTCAGAGATCATTCCGGGTTCCTTCTGGGGAAGATTTCCTCTCATCGAAAAATCAGTCTTGGGAAGATTCAGTGTGGTATTGTAATCCTGTGCCATTTTCTTACTCTCCTTAAATGGATTTATTTACTGCATTGAAGCGGTGTCTATTACTCTTGTGGCCTCCATATCCTCGGCAGCGGGAGCAGCCTCGTGAACAGGAGCGGGAGTGCTTTCCTCCTCCTCGGCATCATCGCTGTCAGCCTCGGGAAGAGAGGTGATAAGCTCGAGGTGAGCCTTGTACATACTGAGCAGATTGGACTTGAACTCTGTAACGGCAGTCTGCATCTTTTCAAGAGTTTCCTGCTCTTTCTTTGCTCTTACGGCAGTTGAGCCGATGATCTCGTCAGCCTTGACATTTGCGGCGGAAATTATCTGCTCCGCTTTCTGCTGAGCCTCGTAAATAATGGCATCAGCCTTGCCCTTGGCCTCCTCCATAACGGCTCTTGCCTGCTTCTGAGCGCCGATCATAGCGTCCTTAAGCGCTTCCTCGTCAGCCTTGTAGCGGCGAATGCTCTCAACAAGGACTTCTATCTTCTTTTCGGTGTCCTCTTTTTCCTTTGTCATAGCGCTTATCTGGTCAGCGATCTGATTTAAGAACTCATCAACTTCCTCGGGCTTGTAGCCGGGCTTTGCCTGCTCAAAGCGCTTGGTATTTATCTCCATAGCTGTAATCATTTATTATTCCTCACTTCCCCGCAGGTACTGAATATCCCCGTGCCTGCTGCGGACAGAAACGGAAATAAAATTTATCAGATGTATTTCCTGATAGTAATGCGGACCCTGTCTTTTTTCGTGGAGCCGCCTATTTCAGACAGAATGAACCTGCCTGCGCCTCTTACAGACAATACGCTGCCCTCGGAGACATTTTCGGATACGCTTTCCGTAATACCGTGATTTACCGAAACCGAACCCGAACGGATAAGCACAGCCGCCTTTTCACGGCTCACTCTCACAGCCGCCGCCACGATGCAGTCAAGTCTCAGCGATGCAACCGTTGCGGTCATCTCGCTGAATTTATCCTCTCTCGCCACAGTCTCGCCGTCGGCAAAGCGGACCTTTACCCCCACCCTGCCTATCTTTGTAAGCGACATCACCGCCATATCCGCAGCTTCGGGACATAAAACAGCATATGCTCCGTTCTCGTCGCATACAATGTCCCCAGTCCTGCTGCGCTCAATGCCCAGCGACATAAGGCTTCCAAGGTAATCCCTGTGAGTCAGAGAGGACGCTCCCCTGCTGTCAAGCCGTATAACACGAAGAGGAAAATCTCTCTCCTCAGGCTGACAGTATTCGGGATAAACGCACAGCATAAGCCGCTGTGCACCCTCATATCCTCCGAAAAACCTGTATTCCCCCGTACCCATATAGGCAAGGAACTTTTCCGCCGCCACTGACTCACTCTCGCTTAAAAATCCCGAAAATCTCGGAGAAAAGCTTTTTTCGCATATCTTCATCATATCCGCAATGTGAGATATGAGCAGAGCTGCGTCACCGTCAAGCCTGTTTGCGGCAATAAAGGAATTTTTGTCACGTGCCATAGCTAAAAATAGGCTCACACGTGATATCAGAGTAATACTCCGTTGCTTTCAAGCTCTGCGGAAAGCTCGTCTCCCTGAAACCCAACGTTGTAGGGGGTGATGATGAATGTGTTGTTGGCAACAGGCTTGATGCTGCCGCCGTTTGCATATGCAACGCCGCCCAGAAAGTCGATGATTCGCCTTGTAACGTCTGGAGTTGTTGCCTCAAGGTTTAATACAACAGTCTTTTTGTTGTTAAGGTGATTTGCGATCTCCTTTGTATCGGAGAATTTCTCAGGCTTTACAAGTATCACCTGAAGCTGAGCTGTCACCTGAATGTTCACTCTGTTGTTATCGGCTGCGGGAACGATATTCTGAGGTCTGGGCATACCATAGCCCTCATTCTGAGGAACAGGATTGTTCTGAGGAACCTCCTCATAGCCCTCATCATAATCATCAGGCTCACCGTCAAAGCCCAGTGCAGATTTGATATTGTCGAAAAGTCCCATTTTTATTTCTTCCTTTCTCTTTCTATAAAAAATTTAGTTAAATGCTGTAATTTCTTGCCCCGAAAAGAGCAGTGCCCAAGCGCACCATACCCGTGCCGAACCTTACCGCTTCTGTGTAGTCCGCAGACATACCCATTGAAAGCTGTGAAATGTCCGTATTTTTGGGAGAGCGTGACTTCATATCCCCGAACAGCCGCTGCATTTTTTCAAAATAAACACAGCTGTCCGACGGAGGCGGAATGGTCATAAGTCCGCAGACTCTGACTCCCTTAAGCTCGGCTATCTCGCAAATGCCCTCATAAACAGCCTCGGGAGCAAAGCCGCTTTTGGACTCCTCGCCGCCGATATTCACCTCGCACAGGATATCCATAACTATCCCCTTTGCAAGGGCACGGTCGGATATCTCCTTTGCAAGACCGATGCTGTCAACGGACTGTATCATCGTCACACTATCTATGATATACTTAATTTTGTTGCTTTGCAAGTGCCCGATGAAGTTAATTTCAGCATTTTTTACATACTGTTCTTTTTTGCTTAAAAATTCCTGAACTCTGTTCTCGCCAAGAAGCTCAAAGCCCTGAGAAACAGCAAAATTAACTCTCTCGGGAGGAACGGTTTTCGTGACCGCCATAATTTTGATATCGTCGGTCTCTCTTCCCGCCTTAACCTTTGCTTCCTCCATATTGAAGCGAATGCGCTTGATATTTTCGGAAATATCCTCAAACTGATTATTCAAAGTGAATTTCCCCCTCTGAACTATTCTCGGATACCGGACTCTCACTTGTTTCGGAAACGGTGGTCTCCTCAGTGATGTCCGTTTCTGCGGCAGATGTTTCCTCTGAGATATCGCCTTCCGTTTCGGAAACAAAAGGCTCAGTCTCGGAGGCAACAGGGTCTGTATAAAGAGGAATTTCCTCTTCCTCAGGAGCCGTCGTCTCTATGACCTCATCGGAATTTGCCATATATGCCGCCGTGTCAACTCCCTCGATGATTATGTCGTCGTAAACGCAGACATATTCCTCATTGGAAGTAAGCTTTGAAATCAGGTATTCATCGCTTTCAAATATAGGGTCAACTTTTTTGAAAAGCACTCTCTGTCCCCAGAGGACATAGCAGCCTTTTTCATTGTTTTTATTAAATCTCAGAGCCTCTCTCGGGACCTTTATTCCCTCGAAGTCATTGAGCGTCATTTCCACACGTTCAACACGTTTCTGCACCAGCTTGAAGGTCATCTCCTCGCATCGCAGTATGAGCACCCATTCCTCGGGATTGTCCGTAGGTTCAAGAGATTCTATAACAGCATTCACCGTGTCGGGAGTCGAAGCAAAGCTCAGCTTCACCGAATCACCCGGGTTGTAAACGCTGTCGGAATTGTCGATAATGCCTGCAATTTTCCAGTTGTAGCCTCTTACAAGCTTGCCTATCTCGTTTTTGCTCTTGTTTTCCCTGACCGACCTTTCGTTGGCGATAACGTCCTTTATGGTGTCGGCGGTAAGACCGCCGCTATTGTCCATAGTAAGGGTGCCCTCGTAGCCGTCTGTGGTGCTCACAAAGTAGCCCGCATCAGGGGAAACTATCTCGGATTTGCTGTTTTTCCGCCGCTTCACAAGCTCGTCTATCTGGCTGTTGAGCTGGGCGATACGGTCATCATAGCCGTCCTCCTGCTTAACGGATATCTGATAGATGCTCATAAGGGTGAGCAGGTCGTCACGCTGGCTCTTGATGTCGGAAATATCCCTTTTCGCAAGCCTTGTGGCAACAGCCTGATACTTCTCGCTGATAAGGGGAGCAATGAAGTCAGGCTTGGCGGTAAGCACGGTTCCGGGGTTCTGAGCAGCCTTTAAGAGGTCTATCTCAGCGGAAAGCTCGTCAATTTTCCTGTTTATCTCGATGTCGCTCTCGCTGCCGTAAACGTAAGCCACAACAGAGCCGTTAGCCACCTTGCTGCCGTCGGCGATGGGGTAGCTCAGAACTCCCGTGTAGCTCTTTTTGATAACGGATTCATCACGGATATAAACGCCTCTGAAAGAGACCTTGTCCGCCGAAGAAGCAATGACCGCCGTAGTGGTCTTGTACTGCTCCGTCATATCGGTATAAGCGGTATGAGCGGCTGAGCATAAAACAAGTGCCGCCAGCAGGAAAAACAGGACTTTCATAATTACGCCGTTGTCCATCGCCGTTTATCCTTTCGGTAGCCCGATCACTTTTCGGCAGCGTCCTTGTCCTGCTCCGCATCGAGAATTGAAATGGGTCTTGCGGGAACGATGGTGGAAATAGCGTGCTTGTAAACAAGCTCCTGCTTTCCGTCAGCATCGATTATAACAGCATAGCTGTCAAAGCCCTTGACAACGCCCTTGAACTGGAAGCCGTTTGTGAGGATACAGGTAATGGGTATCCTTTCTTTTCTTGCCTGATTAAGGAAAACGTCCTGAAGATTTAACGCCTTGTTCATTAAGATCATCCTTTCAAATTTATCTTCTGTTCTATCTGATATATCTGTTTTGCATGATGAAAATAGTGATACAGAGCATACTGCTCCATATTCTTTTTAATTATATCACATAATTTCCGATTTGGCTACTATATTCAAGCAATTTGATATAATTCCGTCAAATTGTTCACTATTTGCCGTATCGACCCACTCAATTCGTACATCTCGACGAAACCAGGTGAGCTGACGCTTGGCATACCGCCGTGATTCCTGCTTTATCCTGCCCACCGCATCATCAAGAGAGCACTCCCCCTCGAAGTATGGTATCATTTCCTTGAAGCCGATAGCATTGAATGCCGTGCGGAGCTTATATTTCTCATATACCTCCCGCACCTCGTTTTCAAGCCCTGTTTCAATCATCTTGTCCACCCTGCGGTCTATCCTGTCATAAAGCACCTGCCTGTCAAAGCAGGTAAGCCCTATCATACAGAGCTTATAGGGCGATTCGGTCTTTTTGCTGAGAGTGCGGTTTTCTTCTCCCGTACGCCCCGACAAAAGGCACATCTCAATTGCCCTTATGACCCTTATAACATTGTTGGGGTGTATCATCTCCGCCGCCTTTGGGTCAAGCGAGCGAAGCTTTTCGTGCATATATTCCTTACCCTTTTCAGTCGCCTCCGCCTCCAGTTCTTTTCTCAGGCTGTCATCGGAAACGATGTGGTCAAAGGAAATATTGTCGATAAGAGAATTGATGTAAAGCCCCGTGCCGCCGACGATTATCGGCATTTTCCCCCTGCCGTGAATGTCCGAGATGCACTCCTTCGACATTCGCACATAATCCGCCACGGAAAACTGCTCATCTGGTTCGAGGAAATCCATCATATGATGAGGAACGCCCCGCATTTCCTCTTTGTCGGGCTTGGCTGTGGATATGGCAAGCCCTTTGTATATCTGCATAGAATCGGCTGAGACCACCTCGCCCCCAAGCCTGAGGGCAAGCTCAACGCCAACCGCAGTCTTGCCCGAAGCCGTGGGGCCGCACACAACTATAACGGGTATCTTTTCCGTGAAATTATCCATTAAACTATTCTCCTGAACTGCTTTTCAAGCTCCTTTTTGGTGAGCTTGAACATAACAGGTCTGCCGTGGGGGCAGTATCTTATCCTGTCGTCCGAAAGTATCTGTGACACAAGGTATTTCAGCTCCTCCGTGTCGGTGATGTCATTCGCCCTTATCGCCCCGTGGCAGGCAATTGTGTGGTACATATCATCAAGTATTTCGGGAAGAGGGTCGTGCCTGTGAGCCGCAAAATTCCGTGCAAGCTCATTTACAATAGTACCCGCATCGCTCTTTTCGAGCACCGTGGGAATGCCCTTGATAATGACCTTGGGAGCTTCCGCCTCCTCAATGTCAAAACCGAGATCGGCGCATACACGAAGATTTTTCACCAGCGCATCATACTCCCCGTAATCCAGCACAAGCTCCTCGGGGATAAGCAGCTGCTGCGCCGTAAGGTGCTCCCTGCCCGTCCTCAGCCGCTCAAAGCGTATCCTTTCGTGAGCAGCGTGCTTGTCAACGATAAGTATGCCGTCCTCCAGCTCTGCAATTGCGTAATTCTTGAACGCCTCCCCGATGATGCGGAAAAATATCTCCTTTGGCGGCTCTTCCTCCTGCGCAGGCTTTTCAGGCTCCTTATGCTCCTCAAAAGCAGTGCTGTTTATGTATTTGAACTCCTGCTTCGGCTGCTCGGAATGAAGATTTTCAATAGCATCGCTGTCCGTGCTGTTTCCGTAGCCGCTCTGCAAATGCTGGGATATATCGGGCTTTATGGGTTCGGGTTCAGGTATATTCACAGGAATATTTTCGCTCTCGGTCACATTTTCGGGAACCATTTCAGCCTTATTATTAATAGGTGCTTCCACAATTTCTGCGGGCTTTACATCAGTATTTTTAGCCCCAGCCCAGGCAGCCTCCGCAGCGGCAACAGCCATTTCCATCTGCTCCTCCGCAGACCTGCCCTTTGCGCCCTCGAAGTCCCGTGGGATTTCCTCCACACGGATATTATGGTCATATCCCTCGCCGTTTTTCACTGCATTTATGCTTTCCCTGCGGGCAGTGTTGTCCCTGTCATCGGTGGAAACGGGTATCACCTTTTCGGTGTATTTCGACCTCGATGTCTCGTTGAGCGTGGTCTGAACGGGCTTGGGCGGGTCGGTGAACAGGGGCATAGCATAATCCGCCTCGGTCTTGGGCTTTCTTTCAAGATTCATCTCAACAGGCTTTGTGTCCGCAAGAATGGCGTTTTTCACAGCAAAATAAAGTGCGTCATAAATAAGCTTATCATCGGAAAATCTCACCTCAGTCTTTGCGGGGTGAACGTTCACGTCCACAGTCTGGGGCGGTATATCAAGAAAAATAACGCAGGCAGGGAATTTTCCCTCCATAATGCAGTTTCTGTAGGCTTCTTCAAGGGCGCTCATACAGGTAAGTGAGCGGACATATCTGCCGTTAATGAAAAAATGCTGCATTGAGCGGTTTTTTCGTCCCCACAAGGGCTTTACCGTATATCCCGAAACGGAAATGCCGCCGAGCCTGTAGTCAACGGGCAGCATAGACGCAGCAAATTCCTTTCCGAAAACGGAATATACTGCGGAATAAAGCCTGTTGTCTCCGGGGGTGAAAAGCTCCTGACGGTTGTTTCGGATAAATCTGAATGATATTTCGGGGTGGGAGACCGCAATTTTGCTCACAATAGATGCAATTGCATTTCCCTCGTACTTGTCCTGCTTCAAAAATTTCAGACGGGCGGGGACGTTGTAGAAAATGTCCCTTATAATAATGGTAGTGCCGTCGGGGCAGCCCGAGCGCTCAATGAGCTTTTCCTCCGTGCCCTCGATAATGTAATGGGTGCCGTACTCCTCGTCCCTTGTCTTTGTAATGACCTCGCACCTCGCCACTGCGCATATTGACGCAAGAGCCTCACCACGGAAGCCCAGGGTAAGTATCTTTGTAAGGTCGTCCTTGACGCTCAGCTTGCTTGTGGCGTGGCGGAGAAATGCCACGGGAACGTCCTCGTGAGCCATACCGCAGCCGTTGTCGGTTATCCTTATGTACGTGATGCCGCCCTGCTTTATCTCCACAGTGATCGCAGAAGCGCCGCTGTCAATGGAATTTTCCACAAGCTCCTTTATGACCGAGCTTGGGCGCTCTATGACCTCGCCTGCGGCAATAAGCTCCGAAAGCTCCTTGTCAAGCACGTGTACCCTTGGCATTTTTATCATTCCTTTCCGTATCAATTAAGCATATCGCAAAGCTCCTGCAATAAAAGCAGAGCATCTCTCGGTGAATACTCGTCGGGATTGGTTTTTCTAAGCCTTGAAAGCACCTGCTCCTCCTTCATCGAACCGAAGGATATCTGCTGCTCCTCCTCTTTTTTCACGGGAGCAGCACCCGATGCATATTTCTCAGCCTCCATATCCGCAAGAAGCTCCTTTGCCCTTGCCACGACTCCCTTGGGCAGTCCCGCAAGCTTTGCGACTTCAATGCCGTAGCTGTCATCAACGCCGCCCTCGACAATCTTTCTGAGGAACTTTATGCTCTCGCCGTATTTCTTCACCGCAACGCTGTAATTCTTAACTCCCTCGACCCTGCCCTCAAGCCCGATAAGCTCGTGGTAATGGGTGGCAAAAAGGGTCTTGCAGCCTATTTTTTTCTTGTTGGCAATATATTCCGCCACAGCCGTTGCAATGCTTATTCCGTCAAAGGTGGACGTTCCTCTTCCCACCTCGTCAAGGATAACAAGGCTCTGCCTGGTGGCGTGCTTCAGAATTTCGGCGACCTCACTCATCTCCACCATAAAGGTAGACTGACCCGCCGTAAGGTCATCGGACGCACCCACACGGGTAAATATCCTGTCGGCAATGGATATCCTTGCGCTGTCCGCAGGCACAAAGCAGCCTATCTGCGCCATAAGCACGATAAGGGCGGTCTGCCTCATAAATGTGGATTTACCAGCCATATTGGGACCCGTGATTATCGCCATTCTGCGGCTGTCGGTGTCAAGGTAAACGTCATTGGGGACATACATCTCCCCTGTTATCATCTGCTCAACAACAGGGTGTCTGCCGCCTTTGATATCAAGAGTTCCGTCAAGGACGATATCGGGCTTCACATAGCGGTTTCTCATAGACACCTCCGCAAAGGAGCAGAGCACGTCAAGAGCCGCCGCCGCCTGAGCAGTTTCCTGCACCTCAGTGAGCCGTGAACCGATAAAATCCCTTACCTCCGCAAATATCTCCGCTTCCATAACGAGAGTTTTCTCGCTTGCTCCCGAAATTTCCTCCTCAGCCTTTTTCAGCTCGTCGGTGATGAAGCGCTCGCAGTTTGCAAGGGTCTGCTTGCGGATATATTCGGCGGGAACAAGGTCGTAATAGGACTTTGTGACCTCGATGTAATATCCGAAAACTCTGTTGTAGCCGATTTTCAGATTCTTGATTCCCGTTTTTTCCTTTTCCCTGTTCTCGATATCGTCGATAATGCTCCTGCCGTTTTTGATTATCCCTCTGAGCCTGTCAAGCTCGGGATTAAAGCCGTCCTTGATAACGCCGCCGTCCTTTACTGCCTGGGGCGGGTCATCTGAGATCGCATTATCAACCAGCGCCGCAATTTCTTTCAGCTCGTGTATCCTGCCCTCAAGCCCCTTTAAAAGAGCCGTGCGGCAGTTTGCGATAAGGGATTTGATAAGTGGCATCTGCTCCGCCGTTTTCGCAAGAGCCTTAACATCTCTCGGTGTGGCAGTCTTGTAGACCACTCTCGTCATAAGGCGTTCAAGGTCATACACGCCCTCCAGAGCATCTCCAAGCTCCCCCTGCATAACAGGATCATTGTACAGCTCCTCAACAGCGTCGAGCCTGTCTATAATTGCGGCAGGCTTTAAAAGAGGCTGCTCAATGTAGGATTTGAGCAGGCGCTTGCCCATAGATGTCCTTGTGCGGTCAAGTACCCATATAAGGCTTCCACGGCGCTCCTTGTTTCGGAGGGTTTCCGTCAGTTCAAGATTTCGCCTTGCGGTCAGGTCTATTTCCATAAACCGCTTGTCCGAGCAGGTCACAAGCTCAGTAAATCTTCCCACCGCCGCCCGCTGGGTGTCGCTTATGTAATAGAAAAGTCCGCACAAAGCCGCCACGGAGCAGTCATCATTTTCATCAACATTCATATCCGAAAGGCTCTCCGCCGAGAACTGAGCAAGGAGGGTTCCAAGATGAAATGAGCGGTCAAATTTGTCATCTTCGAGAACAGTTTCCCTAAGCTCCATTCTTGTGCGGATAAAGTCTATCACCTGACTGAGCTTTTTGGCTTCCGTATTGACAAGCAGCTCCGCAGGGGCAAAGCGGGATATCTCGTTTATTATTGCTTCGGACAGCTCCGTTTCGCTTCTGTCCTTATAGATAAACAGCTCCGCCGTGCCCGTGGAAATATCCGCAAAGCAAATTGACGCAGCTCCCCCGTTTACGTAAAGTGCGGCGATGAAATTGTTTTTGGAATCGTCAAGAAGATTGCTCTCCGTCAGCGTGCCCGGGGTCACGATTCGGATAACGTCACGCTTCACAAGCCCCTTGACAAGCTTCGGATCCTCCATCTGCTCGCAGATAGCCACCCTGTAGCCAAGGTCAATAAGCTTTTTTATGTAGATCTCAGCGCTGTGGTAGGGAATGCCGCACATAGGGGCACGTTCCTCCTGTCCGCAGTCCCTGCCCGTAAGAGTAAGCTCCAGAGCCTTTGAGACCACTACAGCGTCATCAAAAAACATTTCGTAAAAATCTCCCAGGCGGAAGAAAACGATGTGTCCGGGATACTTGTCCTTCACATCGAAATACTGCTGCATCATAGGAGAAAGAGTGCTGCGGTCAACGTTCATTTTCCGACCATTCCTTTTCTTTTGCTTTTCGGATATCATACCGCACAAAGTCACAGCTCTGTGCGGTATGCGTTTGAGTTATTCGTTTTTATCAGTGGCAGCCACCACAAGTGGAGCAGCTTCCTGTGCAGGAAACAGGGTTTGTCTCAGGGCAGGTCATAGGGTCCTCACCGTTTGCGGCGCAGGTAATGATATAGTTGATGCTTTCGAGAATGCCGTCCATATCGGACTTGGCGTTCTCAAACGCCATCATATGAGGATTTGTCACAACAGCGGCGTAAAGTCTGTTCAGATCATTGTTAAGAGCAGTGATGGTCTCGGTGTTCTTGTCCTCCTTGGCCATCTCGGTGTTGAGCTCCATTTTCTTTACGTTGAAATCGGTGATGTTCTTCTGGAGCTCCTCGTCTTTGTCATTTGCAAGCTTTGCAGCAGCATATGCATTATATCTCTGGTCCTCCTGAAGTGCCTTTCCCAGTGCTCTTGCAGCTTCGATAACGTTCATTTTAAAACAACCTTTCTATTAAAAAATCATCTTTTACTATCCTTTGACAGTTAAGATTTATTATACCACAAAAATCGTTTTTTGTCAAATGTAACAGGACAAAAAAAGTACAGTTCAAAACGAGCCGAACTGTACCAAAAAAGTCAAAGCTGTCTGCGGTACTGAGTGGGCGTTCTCCCCACCCTGTCCTTGAACTGCCTCATAAAATTAAATTCGTTTGAATAGCCGCACCGTGAGGCGATTTCCGAGACTGTAAGGTCTGTTGATGAAAGGAGCCTTTTCGCCCTCTCCAGCCTGCCGCTTATAACATCGCTCGTCACGCTGACACCGAACATTTTCTTGTAAAGATGCTGAAAGCCCGAGCGGCTCATACTCACATATCCCGCCATTTCGTCAATGGTCATAACTCTTTCGGGGCTTGTGTGGATAATGGTGCGAAGCTGTGTCATACGGTGATTTTTCTCCATAAAAAGCTTCGATGATATCTGCGTTCCCGAACGGATAAGCCTGCTCACAGTGAGGAGCAGTATCTCGGTGTAATGCCGCTCGATCTCGCTGTGGAGCGGCTCGGCGGAATAATGCTCAAAGGCAAGGATATGCACGATATGGGACACCGTTTCCGTGTCACCCAGATAAACAGGCTCGTTTACGGGAATGCCAAGCTCCCCAAAGCGTTTCACGGTCTCCCCGTCCGCCCCGAAATATATCCAGTCATCAGTGTATGTATCCCCCGAAGCGCAGTAGCGGCAGGGAGTTTCTGGGGAAATCACAATAAATGAGTTTTCCCTGACATCATACTTTTTTTCGCCCAGAACAAAGCTTGCAGGGGTCTTGATTATGAGCATCAGCCAGCAGCCCACGCCGTTTGGCCTGTCCATAACAAAGTCCGACCCGTGGCTGTAATTGTAGCCTATAGTTCCGATATCCAAACAGCTCACCCCCTGATATGATACATAAATTATACCATATCCGAGGGCGTTTTTCAACCGTTATTTCATAAACACAAATTCAATAAGCTCGAAAAGACTTCTGTCCTTGAAGTAATCCCCCGTCCAGCCGATGTAATCGGTGGATATCTTGAAATATACGGCGTGTCTGCCCGTAACAGCCTTGACGACAGTCTTTACAACGCCGCCGTTCTGCCCGATATCGCAAACGCCTATCTCTTCATCGTCCGCAAAAATATGCATATGGCAGTCGCAGCCCATACCGTTCACCTTTGCGGCAAATTCCATAGTTCTGCTTGAAAAGTCCTCGCCGAAATCGTAGTATTTGTAGCCGATAACATCGCCGTCGCAGATGTTCATAACGCACCTGTCAAAAACATTTCTCTCGGTGATGAACGCCTTTCCTTTCAGCACGCAGGCAATGTCCGCAGGGGTTATCTCATATGGGTCAAGGCTGTCCTCAAAGCCAAGGGAGGTCATCTCAACGTGAGGAATAGTTCCGTCGGGGAGAAACTCTATCTTCTCAACGCAGCCACGTCTTGACATAATGGTGCCGTTGGTCATACGGTGGTAGAAAACATACCACTGACCGTTTATGCATACCACGGAACCATGGTTGTTTCCTCCGGGGTAATCAACGCCGTTGTCAACGATATATCCACGGTATG
>CAMBJF010000026.1 GCA_945867875.1 uncultured Ruminococcus sp.
GATAGCGTAGCGTCTCGTGGGCTCGGAGATGTGTATAAGAGACAGATACGAAAGGTGGTCAATCTTTTGTCAAGGAAATCAAGTCTAAAAAGGCTGCTGTCCGGTCTCATGGCTCTGATGATGTGCGCAACTGCATTCCCAATGACAGCGTTTGCTGAGAATGAGATACTCACAAAAGCATCTGAAGCCTATGAAAATCCTGTTATCTCCTACGAGAAACAGACGACTTACAGCGAGTATTTCGATGAGTATTCCGACAAGGCAAGACCGAGAGATGAGGTCACATTTGAATATGTGTCCGCTTCTAACGGTGCTGAAGTTGAGGTCGGAAGCTACGAGGGCAAAGACGACGTAGTTATCTGGTCAAATGAGGACGGCTCTGTTGAATTCAGCGTTAATGTTGAAAAAGCAGGAGCTTACAATGTGGAGGTGTGCTATTATCCTATCACCGGCGGTAATACAACTTCCGAAATGTCAATGCTTATCGACGGAACAAGCCCATTTGACACAGCAACCCGCATAAGCTTCCCAAGAACATGGAAGTCTGCTTATGCTATCATACCGAACGAGCGTGACAACGAAACCCGTCCTCCTCAGATCGAGACTCCGATGTGGATAACCACACCGTTTATTGATTCTGACGGACTGTTCAACGAACCCCTCTACTTCTATTTTGATGAGGGCGAACACAAGGTGACACTTACTTCTGAAAAAGCTTCAGTTGCTATTGCATATATTAAGCTTTATCAGTACGAGCCCGCTCCTGCATACACAGCTCCCACCGATGACGAGCTGAGACAGAACGCAGGTGCAGAACCCATTCGTCTTCAGGGCGAAAATTACGCTTACACAAATTCTCAGACTATTTTCCCCACCTATGACCGTGGTACATACCTTACCGAGGACCACACAGGAAACCAGACCCACCCCGTAAAGGAGCGCTACAACACTGTTGGCGACGGAACATGGGACACTTCAGGTCAGAAGGTAACTTGGGAAATGGACGTGCCTGCCGACGGATACTATAAAATAGGTATCAAGGGCAGACAGGACGTTATGAGAGGTCTTTACTCCAACCGCCGCATCTACATTGATGACGAGGTTCCCTCCGAGCCTTTCGAGCAGGTAAAGTTCCCCTATGACACCAACTGGATAATGGTTTCGCCTACCGACAGCACAGGCGAGGACGCATATGTTTACCTCACAGCAGGCAAGCATACCATTACTCTTGAAGCAATTCCAGGTGAGATCGGTGAATCAATGCGCCGTCTGGACGATATCGTCTATACCGCAAACCAGTATTATATGAAGATACTGATGATAACCGGTCCTAACCCCGATAAGTACACCGATTATTATGTACATAAGGAAATCCCCGAGCTTCTTGATGTATGTGCAGAGCTTTCTCAGGCGCTCAAGGACGAGCAGGCAACTATCGAGGCTCTCTCTCAGCAGACAGGCTCCGAAGCTACCGCTCTTGCAAGACTTGCAGACGTTTTTGACCGCTGCATTGAAAAGCCCAACAAGATACCCACATTCATCTCCAACTCCTCTATCAAGGATAACATCACTTCCGTTTCCTCTTGGATGAGAGAGTACAGAGACCAGCCTCTTGAGATCGACTTTATCGAGCTTATGCCCAAGTACGATGCAAGCGGCAAGGAGACTGAGTTCACCGGCGTTAAGGAGAACTTCTTCAAGGCTCTTAGCTTTGGTTTCAAGGGCTTCTTTGGCTCATTCTTCGAGGATTACACAGTTCTTTCCGATTCAACTGCTGATTCGATCGTTGTATGGTGTGGCCTCGGCCGTGACCAGACTACTGTTGTAAAGCAGCTCACTGAGTCCGAATTTACTCCCGAGACAGGCGTTGATGTTTCCATCAACCTTGTACAGGGTACTATTATGGAAGCCGTTCTCGCAGGCAAGGGTCCTGACGTTGCAATGTTCGTCGGCGGAGAATTCCCCGTAAACCTTGCTATCAGAGACCTCCTCGTCCCCCTCGATGATATGGAGGGCTTCGACGATGTGGCTTCCCGTTTCCAGGATACCGCTCTTGTTCATTATCAGTATGACGGCAAGACATACGGTATTCCCATTCAGCGTACATTCCCTATGATGTTCTACAGAAAGGACACCCTTTCTGAGCTCGGCATCGAAAATCCCCCTGAGACCTGGGACGATCTCCTTGATATGCTCCCTGCTCTCCAGCGTAAGTATATGCAGCCCGGTCTTATTCTCCCCGGAAACGTAAACGGTACTGCCGTTGCTCCTTCCACCGAGGTCGGACATACATTTGCAATGCTCATGCTCCAGTCGGGTCTTAACTATTACACTCCCGACCAAACAGCCACAAACTTCGACACTGTTCAGGCTGTTGACGCATTCGATATGTGGACAAGATTCTACACCACATACAACTTTGACCAGACCTATGATGCATTCACCCGTTTCAGAACAGGTGAGGCTCCTATCGTGATCCAGAACTACTGCAGCTTCTACAATCAGCTGAATGTAGCGGCTCCCGAGATCAAGGGCTCTTGGGACTTCTGCCCTGTTCCCGGTACAAGACGTGAGGACGGCACAGTTTCTCACGCAGCAAACTCCTCAGGCTCCGGCTTCATCGTTCTTAAGGACTGCAAGAATGTTGAGGGCGCTTGGAAGTACATCGACTGGTTCACATCTACCGACACAATGGTTGAGTACGGTCAGAATGTTGAAGGCGTAATGGGACCTCTCGGAAGATTTGAGTCCGCAAACGTTGAGGCTCTCCAGAAGCTCAACTGGTCCAAGAGCGACCTTACAAAGATCAATGCTCAGCTTGCAGAGCTTGACGAGATACCCATTATCCCCTCGTCCTACGTTGTTACACGAAGCATTATGAACGCATTCCGTGCAGTTGTTAATGACAACGACAATGCCCGTGAGACACTCCGCTGGTACAACAAGGACATCAACGCCGAGATAACACGTAAGCGCAAGAATCTCGGCCTTGACGACTAATCAATGAAGGAGGGCAATTACTTTGGCTGAAAATACCGTTAAAAAGGAAATTCTGCTCCCTTCGGAGAGAAAAATGTCGAGGAAGGAAAGGCGTCAGTACACTCTTCACGAGATGAAGCGCAACTATATGTGCTACATAATGCTGGCTCCCTTTATGCTCCTTTTCCTCGTGTTCACCATTATCCCTGTTATAATGTCCCTTCCTATGGGCTTTACTGACTTCGATATGGCGAGCCTTCCCAAATTTGTAGGTTTCCAGAATTTCTACACAATGTTCCTTGAGGACGATGTATTCATCAAGTCCATCAGAACAACACTTATCTTCGCAATTTTCACAGGTCCTCTCAGCTACGCAATGAGCTTCCTGCTCGCTTGGCTCATCAATGAGCTTCACCCCACGCTGAAGACTTTATTCACACTTATCTTCTATGCACCTTCAATGGCAGGAAACATTTACTTCGTATGGCAGCTCATTTTCTCGGGCGACCAGTACGGATACCTCAATGCTTTCCTTATGGAGTTGGGCTTCACCTCCAGCGCTATCCAGTGGCTCACAGACGGAAACTACGTTCTCCCCTGTGTAATCGTGGTTCAGCTGTGGGTATCAATGGGCGCAGGCTTCCTTGCAATGCGTGCCGGCTTCCAGGGCATCGACAAGTCGATGTACGAGGCAGGCGCTATCGAGGGTATCAAGAACCGCTGGCAGGAGCTTATCTACATCACTATCCCCGCAATGGGTCCTTCCCTTATGTTTGCGGCAGTAATGCAGATCGTGTCCGCATTCACAGTTGATATCGTCGGACGTATGCTGGCAGGCTTCCCCTCCACAGACTACAAGGTACATACTATTATGACTCACGCCTTTGACTACGGCTGGGTACGATATGAGATGGGTTATTCGTCCGCCGTATGCTTCGTTTTGTTCGTGGTAATGCTTGTCTGCAACAAGCTTGTAAGCAAGCTGCTCGGCAAATATGTTGACTGATAAAGGGGTGAGCTGAAGTTGAAGAAAAACAAAAAGAATCTGAAGCCCTCAGAGCTTGCCGCTCTTCAGGCTGAGGAAAACGCCGCTGCCCTTGAGGCACTGAGAAAACGGCGTGAGAAAGAGCATAAGAAAATGCTCAGATCAAAGGGCTCAAACAAGAGAGTCGGAAAGTCCTGGAAAAATGATATCGGAATTTTCCTCCTCCTTACCTTTATGGGTCTGTTTATGATCTTCCCCATTTATCTGGCAGTCGTAAACTCCATCAAGCCCGTTCAGGAAGTTTTCCTGATGCCTCCTAAGCTTTACGCTATGGATCCTACACTCAATAACTTCCAGGATCTGTTCAAGATCGCAAACAACTCCTGGGTACCCTTCTCCAGAAACGTATTCAACAGTATTATGGTAACGGTAGTAGCTACCGTGTTCCACGTTCTGTTTGCTTCCACAGCGGCATTTGTGCTTTCAAAGTGCAGATTCCCCGGAAATGCGCTTCTCAATGAGATCGTTGTAATCGCCCTCCTGTTCAACTCTACCGTACTGTACATCATGCAGTATATGGTAATGGCAACACTGGGTATGATCAACACCTATTCCGCACTTATCCTGCCCATTATCGCAACGTCAATGGGTCTCTACCTTATGCGTCAGAGCATGACCACCATTCCCGACGCAATGATCGAGGCTGCAAAGGTTGACGGCGCAGGTCTCCTGCGTATTTGCTGGGGCATCGTAATGCCTAACTGTAAGCCTGCTCTTATGACCATCATCATCTTTGAGTTCCAGACCTCCTGGAACCAGGCGGGAGGCGGTCTTGTATACGATGAGGCTCTCAAGACTATCCCCGTCGTAGTTCAGCAGATCGCCGCAGCAGGTATCGCTCGTCAGGGTGCAATTGCGGCTTCCGCAGTCGTACTGATGATCCCCCCCCTGCTGGTATTCGTTCTGGCACAGAGAAACGTTATGGAAACAATGGCTCACGCAGGTATGAAGGACTAATATCATACTGCGAAAACTTAAAGAAAAGGGTGATGATATGAAAAGCTTGAAAAAGCTGATCGCTGCAGCAGGCGCTTGTGTAATGCTTGCGTCAACGCTTGCGGCAAATGTGACCGCTATGGAAAGCTATGACCCTTACAGCTATGACAGATGGGGCGACGCAGTTGCTTCACAGGTTGGATATACCGCAGAGAGCTTTGTGGACGGACAGTCTATAAAGGGTCTTACCGAGTATGTGTCCTCAATGGACGGATACGAGGCGAGCAAGGCGGACTGGAAGGACAAGATGGGTCTCAAAGAACCCGCTGACCTTTATCTTGCAGAGGACACAGGACTTCTCTTCAAGGAAAATTCCGAGGCAAACCCCAACTATTATATGTTTATAGCCGACAAGGGCAATGACAGAATTATCGTGACAGACCTTGACTTCAATATGGTGAAGTATTTCGACAAATTCACCTACAACGGCGAAGAGCTTACCCTCAAAAAGCCCGAAGGTGTGTTTGTGGATCAGTACACAGGCTACATTTACGTCTGCGACACTGAAAACAGCCGTGTGCTCAAAACAGACATCGACGGAAACGTTGACTACATCTTTGAGAAGCCCACTTCCGAGGTCTATTCTCAGGACCTTACCTACAACCCCCGAAAGGTTGCAGTTGATAAGGCAGGAAATGTTTACGTTGTTGTAAAGTCCGTTACAAAGGGCGCAGTTATGTATGATTTCAACGGCGAGTTCCTCGGCTTCTACGGTGCGAACCGAGTTGAGGCTACCGCAGAGATCATTATGAACGCTTTCTGGAACACCATCGCTACCGAGGAGCAGAGAGCACGTTCAACAAAGACAACACCTATCGGCTTTTCAAACTTCGACATCGACGATGACGGCTTCATCTACACCGTTACCGAGTCCACCGAAGTAAAGACCGATACAGTCAAGAAGCTGAACCCCAGAGGAACAAATATCCTCTCCTCCATCACCGCAAATGAAGTTACATTCGGTGATATCTCCCCCGCATATTACTCCATTTACACCAAAGAATCCACCCTCACCGATATCGACATCGGACCCAACGGTGAGCTCAACATTCTTGATTTCGCCCACGGAAGAATATTCCAGTACGACAAAATGGCAAACCTGATGTTCGTACTCGGCGGAACAGGCGAGCAGCTGGGAACCTTCCGCAGCATTGCCGCTATCGAGAGCCATGACAATATGCTCTACGTTCTCGACTCCAGAAAGAACAGCATCACAATTTTCAGACGCACAGCTTTCGGTGAAATTGTTACCGAGGCAACAAACCTCTACAACGCAGGCTATTATGAAGAATCTGAGGAGCCTTGGAGAAACGTTATAAAGTACGACGGAAACTACCGCCGTGCATACATCGGAATCGGCAACGCCCTTCTTAACAAGGAGGACTACAAGGAGGCTATGAAGTACTTCAAGATCTCCATCAGCCGTGCCCGTTACAACAAGGCTTATGAGGGCTACAGAGACCAGATACTTCAGAAATATTTCACTCCCGCAATAATCATCATTCTCGTGATCGTTGTTGCTTGGAAAGTGATAAAGAAGCTTAACCAAAAGGGAATAATCACATTCCCCTGGCAGAGAAGGAGAGGTGCGTAAGTAATGTTAGATCTCACTCAGGGACAGTTTGTCAAGCACACCGTTATGCACCCCTTTGAGGGCTTCGAGGATCTCAGGTGGAAAAAAGCAGGTTCAATGAAGTATGCGATCATCATTGTTTGCCTCCTTTTCATTGAATCACTGGCGTACAGCAGAATGTACGGTTTCCAGTATTACACAAGCTATGATAAGATTTTCAACATTGTTCCTTATATATTCCAGAGCTTCGGTCTGTTCCTGCTCTATGTAGTATGCAACTGGGCAATGTGTACTCTGTTCGACGGCGAAGGTTCTATGAAAAACATTTTCATAGTCACGGCGTATTCGCTGATACCCTATATAGCCGGCAAGTTGATAGGAACGGTTCTTTCCCACTTCCTTATCAGAGATGAGTACATTTTCATTCAGTGCTTTGAAGTAATAGGAACGGCGTGGACGGTGGTGCTGTTCATCTCAGCGATGAAAGCGGTGCATCAGTTCTCGTTCGGCAAGACCTTGGCGCTGATACTGCTCACACTGGTGGCAATGGTACTGGTAGTTTTCCTGTTGGTTCTTCTCCTTACGCTTTTCCAGCAGGTCATCATATTCGTATTTACCATCTATACTGAGCTTTCCTACAGACTGAGAGTTTAAATTTCAAAAGGAAAAGTGGTGAAAACAATGCATTCAAAGCTTAAAAAATCTCTTGCGTTTCTGCTTTGCTTCTCAATGATAATGACGACAGGCGCAGCAAGCGTATTCGGTGATGACGCTCCCGCAGATGAGGCAGTAGCTTCCGATGATGCGGCAGCAGAGGATACCTCCGATGAAGAAGAGGAGGACGCTCCCCGAACTGAGGACGAAGCATTCGAGCTTATGGAGGAAGTTGACTCCAACGAAAATCTTAAGCTCTATATGAACACAAAAGAGAATACAATAATGCTGGAGGACCTTAAAACAGGAGAAAAATGGTGGTCAAACCCCGTTGATCTTCAGACCTCCAACGCAAAGAAGGGTCAGAAGGACGAGCTTGCTTCGGGTATGACGCTTACATACGCATCTCCCGCAGACCGTGCTACTACCATTCTTACCAGCAAGGGCAAGGGCAAGACCAAGATGAAGAAGTCGGGAAAGACTATAGAGATAACCTATACATATTCCGACCCCGGCATCACGATCCCCGTAACGATTTCCCTTGAAAAGGATTATATGAAGCTGTATGTTGACACATCGGCTATCATCGAGGAAAATCCTTCCACAGTAAGCGGAAAGCTTACAAGTGACCTTGCATTTATGACAACATTCGGCGCAGCAGGACTTGAGGACGAAGGCTACTTCGTAATCCCCGACGGCAGCGGTGCAATAATCAACTTCAACAACGGAAAGACAGGTCTTAAGACCTATTCCGGCAAGGTTTACGGCAGAGACATCACCGCCGTAAAGAACCAGAAGCAGGCAACAACACAGAATGTCAGCCTGCCAATGTACGGCATTGTTAAGGGAAACAGCGCAATGATGGTGGTTGCCGACAAGGGCGACACCTGCGCAACAATCAACAGCTATGTTTCCAATCAGAACAACACCGACTACAACTCCACATACTTCGATTTTGAGGTAAGAACTCAGGACGAGTACCTTATGGGCGGTGAGTCAAGCCCCTTAAAGGTATTTGAAAAGAGAGGAATCCTTATCCCTGAGATCGAGCTTCGCTACTATCCTGTTTCAAACAGCGATCAGAGCGAGGTGGATTACAACGACATCGCCGACAAGTACAGAGATTACCTTATAAATGAAAAGGGCGTTGAGGACAAGGACCTTACAGACAGCAATTCCCTTTACCTGGACATCTACGGCGGAACCCTTAAAAAGGAATCCATCGCAGGTCTACCCGTAACAGTAAAGCAGCCTGTAACCACCTTTGCAACAGCAAAGTACATTCTCGAGTGCCTCAACAATGAGGGCGTTGACGATATGGTAGTTGCATACAACAACTACAACAACGACAACGTGGGCGAGAAGATCGCTGATTCCTTTGCTCCCGCATCAAAGCTTGGCGGCAAGAGCAAGTACAATGACCTCAGCGCTTATGCTGCGGCAAACAACATCGAGCTTTTCCCCGTTGTTGACAACCAGCAGTTCAAGACCGGAAACGGCTACTGGAATATGACCAATACTGCTATCCGAGTATCAAATGCATATGCTCAGATACCCGTGTTCGACCTTGCCCACGGCATCGAGAACAAGTATTACAAGTCACTTTCCCTCTTCACCCCCGCTTCCTACAACAAGGCATTTGACAAGCTCATCAAGAGCTACAACAAGAACAATGTGACAAACTTCTCATTCGGAAGCCTTGCAAACACCATTTACGGTGACTACGGTAAAAAGGCGATCTCCCGTGAGAATGCAAAGGGCATCGTTCAGGGAATCTACGGCAGCGCAAAGCAGACCGGCTCCGTTCTTTCGGATAACCCCGCAGCTTACGTTCTGCCCTACACCGACTACATCACAAACGTTCCTCTCTGCTCCAGCAAGTTCGACGTTTTTGATGCGGATATCCCCCTCTATCAGATGGTGCTCCACGGAGTAACTCCTTACTCCTGCACAGCGGTAAACGGCGATGCAGACCTTGATATCGCTTCCCTCACCGCGATCGCATCGGGCAGCAACATCGGCTTCGACTTTGTTGGAATCGAGGCAAGCGACCTTAAGGATACAAAGCTTGACAAGTATTACTACGGCTATTACGCAAACTGGGTAAATGAAGCCGCAGGACTTTACAAGCTGGCTGACGAGGTGCTCACCCCCGCAGCGGATTCCACCATTGCTTCCTACACAGTTTCGGAGGACGGCAGCGAGATAACAACAGTTTACGATAACGGCTACAAGACCGTTGTAAACCTTGAAGACCGCACCGTTACGGCTGACGGCAAGACCCTGAAGCTTACCGACTATATCGGAGAGGAGGTAATCGGCGAATGAAACTGAATATGTCCTACGAAAAGAAAAAAGGACTTTACGGCTACGGATTTATCGCACTGTGGTTCATCGGTTCGCTGATGTTCTTCATCATTCCCGTTATCAAGTCTTTCATCTATTCGTTCTATGATGTAAAGCCCGACGTTGGTGCTCTGGTAATGAGCCCCCTCGGTCTTGACAACTACAAGAGAGCGTTTATGGTCGATCCTGACTTCCGTCAGAACCTTGTGACCGTGCTGGGAGATACACTCTGGCAGACACCTATCATCATCATCTTCTCCCTCTTCGTTGCGATCATCATTAACCAGAAGTTCAGAGGCCGTACATTTGCAAGAGCGGTATTCTTCCTTCCCGTTATCATCGCAACAGGCCCCGTTTACGCTATCATTACCAACAACCTCGACACCAGCGGAACAGCAGATGCAGACCAGTTCTCCACAATGTTCTCCGCAGATATGGTCGATGAGCTCCTTGAATTTGTAGGAATCTACGGATTTAATGATAAGCTCACCGAAATGCTCTCCACAATGACATCTGATATCCTGAACCTCGTATGGAAATGCGGTATCCAGATAATCATCTTCCTTTCAGCCCTCCAGGGAATCCCCACATCGGCTAAGGAAGCGGCAGCTATCGAGGGCGCAACCTCTTGGGAATTCTTCTGGAAGATCACTCTTCCCTACGTTTCCCCTATGATCCTTGTAAACCTTGTTTACACCATCATCGACACATTCACAGATCCCACCAACGTTGTAATGGAGCAGGTGCTCTCAGTTCAGGACGACTGGAAATACGGCTTCTCGGCGGCAATGGCGTGGAGCTACTTCGCAATAGTTCTTGTGGCGGTCGGAATTATCTTCGCCATTATGAACAAGATCGTTTACTACGATGACTAATTTAAGGAGTTGGAAAAAATGGCAGAAAATACAGTAAAAGCAACCGCTTCCGACTTCCTTAAAAAGGTCAAGCCGGAAAAGCCCCCCAAGGAGGTAAAGAGATCACGCAAGGAAGAGCGTGAGCGCTTCAAAAAGCGTCTTGCGACCCTTACCCCTGCTGAGCAGAAATACCTCAAGAGAAAAAGAGCTTTCGATACCGTATGGCCCATATGCCGTGGACTTCTGGTATTCGGTCTCTGCTTCGTAATCATCTACCCCCTTATCTATATGATAACAGCGGCGTTCCGTCCCCGTGCTGAGATGAACGACCCCACTATCATCTGGATATCAAGATCATTCACCCTTTCAAACATCAAGGACGTTATCCGAGTAATGGACTTCTGGCACACTCTCGGCAACACCCTGTTCATCAACATCGGCTGCTCTATCGTACAGGTAATCACCTGTGCCATCACGGGTTACGGTTTCGGTAGATTTAACTTCAAGGGCAAGAATATTCTCTTCGGCGTGGTCATTCTTATGATCCTTATGCCCGCTCAGATTATTCTTATCCCTCAGTATATGTTCTTCCGTTACTTCAACCCTCTGGGCATCTGGCACGCTATAACAGGCAACTACATCAACCTTATTGATAACGCCCTGACAATGTATATGCCCGCACTTATGGCAAACGGTCTCCGTGCAGGTCTGTTCATCTTCCTCTTCCGTCAGTCCTTCAGAGGACTGCCCAAGGAGCTCGAGGACGCTGCATATCTGGACGGCTGCTCACCTCTCGGCACATTCATCAAGGTTATGATCCCCAACGCAGGCTCAACCTTCCTCACCGTATTCCTGCTCTCAGTTGTATGGTACTGGAACGATTACTACATCTCCACATCGTTCTTCACAAACAACAGCACCATCGCTCTTCAGCTGAAAAACCTGAACGCTTCCCTTACCCGTGTACTCTTCAACAACGGTACAGTTAAGGTAAACGCAAGAGAGCTCATCGTATGGATGGAATCGGGCTGTCTGCTCTCCATCACACCTATCCTTGTAATGTACATCTTCCTCCAGAAGAACTTTACCGAGGGTATCGCCCGTTCGGGTCTTACAGGTATGTAATATATCCCGATCAGAAAACGGCGTAACAATTTGCTTCAAGATATCCTGCGGCAGTCAGTTAGTCTGCCGCAGGACAATATAAGTGAATAACGAAAAAGTGCCGATTTGACCGTATAGAACTTTATGCGATTAAACCGGCAGTTTTTTTTAATTCACCGAAAAATTCCCGAAAGGAACTGATATAAATGAGCATAATAAAAGCAAAAGACCCCTCATATGACCTGTGGTACACCTCTCCCGCCGCCGAGTGGAACACCGCTCTTCCCGTGGGAAACGGCAGAATGGGCGCAATGGTATTCGGCGAGCCTGCAAACGAGCTTCTCCAGCTCAACGAGGACTCAATTTGGTCGGGAAATTTCAGAAACCGAAACAATCCAAAGGCATATGACAATCTTGAAAAAATACGCCGCCTTATAAACGAGGAAAAGACCACCGAAGCCGAGCAGCTCTGCGCCGATGCATTTTACGGCACAAATGAGAACCAGCGCCATTATCAGCCCTTAGGCGACCTGCACATCTGGCAGAATATCGGTGAGATCTCCGATTACGAAAGAGGACTTTCGCTGAAAAATGCCGTGGTTTATACAACATTCAAGTCGGAGGGGGTAACATATACCCGTGAGGTCTTTGCATCTCACCCCGATGAATGCATCATCGTCCGCTTCACCGCCGATAAAAAGGGCAGTATTTCCTTTACCGCCGCCATTGACGGACGTGACGACAATTACGACAAGAATGAAGCCTATGACGATAAGACTATACTTTTCACAGTTTCTGACGGCATTCCCTATGCCTGCGCCATAACCGTTACAGCAGTGGGCGGAGAGTGCGGCACGGACGCAAACCGCCTTGTCTGCAAAAATGCCGATGAAGCTATGCTTATAATCGGGGCGCAGACATCGTGGAGAAGCGGCGATTACGAAAAGCTCTGCATTTCTCAGGCAAAGAGAGCCGCAAGAATGACCGCAGACCGTCTTATAAAGCGACATACAGATGATTATTCCAATCTTTTTGACCGCTGCTCCCTGAGCATTGCCCCCGTAAACGGCGAAAGCATATCACGCCCCACCGATGAGCGCCTTAACGCCGTCAAGGAAAATAACGCACAGGACAACGAGCTTATTTCCCTTTACTTCAATTTCTCCCGCTATCTTATGATAGCAGGCTCCCGTGAGGGAACACTTCCCCTTAATCTGCAAGGAATATGGAACAAGGATATGTGGCCTGCCTGGGGCGGAAAATACACCGTCAACATCAACACCGAGATGAACTACTGGGGCGCTGAGATACAGAATCTTTCCGACTGCCACACACCTCTTTTCGACCACATCGAGCGAATGAGGGAAAACGGCAGAGTGACCGCCCGTTCAATGTATCACTGCGGCGGAACGGTCTGCCACCACAACACCGACATATGGGGCGACACCGCACCGCAGGACAAATGGCTCCCCGGAACCCTCTGGCCTATGGGTATGGCGTGGCTCTGCACCCACGTCTGGGAGCATTATCTTTTCACAGGCGACAAGAATTTCCTTGCGGAAAAATTCGACACCCTCTGCGAATCCGCTGAATTTTTCGCAGACTTCCTCACCGAGGACGAAAAGGGCAGACTTGTGACGAACCCCTCCGTGTCTCCCGAGAACACCTATTACGCCAAAAACGGCAGAACGGGAACTCTCTGCAAAGGTTCTTCAATGGATAGCCAGATACTTTATGTTCTTTTTACAGCCGTAATAAATTCATCTGCAATACTTGGCGAGAAAACGGACTTTGCGGATAAGCTCCGTTCAATGCGTGACCGTCTCCCCAAGCCCGAAATAGGCAAATACGGTCAGATAATGGAGTGGGCGGAGGATTACGACGAGGTCGAGCCGGGTCACAGACACATTTCCCAGCTCTATGCCCTCTATCCCGCACACATTATCAGCCCTGCCAAGACCCCCGACACCGCAAAGGCGGCACGTGCGACACTGGAGCGCAGACTTTCCCACGGCGGCGGTCACACAGGCTGGTCAAGGGCGTGGATAATCAATATGTGGGCACGGCTTCTTGACGGCGAAAAGGTGGGAGAGAACGTTCAGGCGCTCCTCGCCCATTCCACAAGCATAAATATGTTCGATATGCACCCGCCTTTCCAGATAGACGGCAACTTCGGCGGCGGCGCAGGCATTGCGGAAGCACTTCTCCAGAGCCGATATGACGGCGTATCGGGTACAGCAGAGATAGAATTTCTCCCTGCCCTCCCGCCCCTGTGGAAGAGCGGAAACGCCAAGGGCTTTAAGGCAAGAGGCGGCTTTGAGACCGATTTTGAGTGGTCTGACGGCAGTCTTGCATATGCCGATGTAACATCTTCCTGCGGCAACAGGCTTTCAGTCAGAGCGGCAGGAAATATCACCGTCACCTGCGGAGATATGGAAATAAAGCTTACCCAAAACAATGGTGCATATGAATTTGATACCGAGTGCGGAAAGAAGTACAGCATTTCGGCAAAGTGATTTTCGGAGATTATTATGATTGAATTTTATAAGCCCGACAGGCACACCTCTCCCGAGCTTGAAAAGGCGCAGGAGACAAAACGTGAAAACACGACGGCATATGCGGAGCCCGAAAATATCCGCATAGTTGTAGATGACCAAACTCCCCCGAGACAGGACACAGCTTCATCTCAGAGCGGCAGCATTCCCTCTTATGCCGCAGAGCAGCAGAATTTCACATCTGTTGATGACATCGCCGCCACCGCCAAGGCATACGGCGAAAAAATAATTGACGAGATAAACCCCAACAGGGGCGGCTTCAGAACAAATCTCAAAAGCCGCAGCCTGTCCATATTCCTCTGCGCCCTTTTCGGAATTTTCGGCGTTCACCGCTTCTATGAGGGCAAAATACTCACAGGTCTGCTCTGGCTTTTCACAGGGGGACTGGGACTTATCGGCTGGATAATCGACCTGATAATCCTTATAAACAAACCAAGATACTACGAGCCATAAGGCGAATATTCAAAAAGGACGGTCATTACTCTATGGCTCTTAACAGCTTTGCGGATTTCGGCGAGATGCACAAGTCCGTTTTACAGGAAATATGCAATATGGGAGCGGGCAACGCCGCAACCTCACTTTCGGAAATGATATCCTCACCCACGGATATCTCCACCCCGCAGGTAAAGGTGCTCCCGACGGCGGAGGCTGGAAAAATAGCCGACCTCCTCAGCAGCGGCACGGAGGCTTTTCTCATTAAGCTTAGCTGCGATATGCAGGGAGCGGTGCTTTTTATCTTCCCATATGCCTTTATCGAGCGGCTTGCGGGCACATTTTTCCCCGATGTGTCGGTAAAAAGCAAGGGGGATGCTAACGAAATGGTGATGTCGGTGGTGCGGGAAACGGTGAACATCTGCGCCGCCGCATATGCCAACAATTTTTCAATAATGACGGGTATGACTGTGGATATATCCGTTCCCGAAAGCGTAACAGCTCCCTCGGGAGAAATTGCCGCCATAAACGTGGGAGCGGCGAATGCCTGTTTTGTGAACAACGCCATTACGATAAATGACTGCGGAAAGGCATTTAATATCCTGTTTTTTCCCGAGCTTAAAACAATTCAGGATTTTATGGGCAGAATAGGTATTGAGTGTTGAATTTTTCGGTACAGATTCCCTGACTTGAAAGGAAGAATTTTATTATGAAGCTTCTTGCAATTGACGGAAACAGCATTATGAACCGTGCATTTTACGGTATAAAGGCTCTTTCAAATAAAAAAGGGGTGTTCACAAATGCTCTCACGGGCTTTATGAACATTTACCTGAAAACCGCCGCCGAGCTTTTACCCGACAGCTGTGCCGTGGCGTTTGACCTGAAAGAGCCGACGTTCCGTCACAAGGCAAATGATGCTTACAAGGCTACAAGGCACGGTATGCCCGATGAGCTTGCAATGCAGATGCCGCTTATCAAGGAGCTTCTTGGGGATATGGGCATAAAGGTGCTGGAATGCCCGGGGTATGAAGCCGATGACATTTTAGGAACACTTTCCACATTCGGCAAGGGCGATGACACGGTTTATATCCTCACGGGAGACAGGGACAGTTTACAGCTTATAAACGATAATGTTACTGTTATGCTTCACACCACAAAGGAGCTTATAAAATGCACTCCCGAGAAATTTGCCGAGATGTATGACGGGCTGTCACCCATTCAGCTTATCGATCTGAAAGGGCTTATGGGGGACAGCTCCGACAACATCAGCGGCGTTAAGGGGATCGGCGAGAAAATTGCTCTTTCTCTTATCAAGGATTACTCATCGGTGGAGAACCTGTATGAAAAGCTTGCGGCGGGAGAGGTCACAGCCACAAAATCCGTTATTGCAAAGCTCACCGCAGGGGAGAATGACGCAAAGGAGAGCAAATGGCTTGCGGCTATCGTGAAAGATGCGCCCATAAGCCTTGACCCTGCCGATTATGCATATGCCGACCGTGATGAGGGAGCATTGTCCCGACTGCTCACCGAGCTTGAAATGACAAAGCTTATGGACAGGCTGGGCGTGAAGCCCTCAGCGGCTCTGAGCGATATCCCAGAGGAGGAAAAGGAGCCTGCGTTAGATTATAACATTACTGTTATGAATGCCGCCGATATCAAGGGCGAATTTGCTTTTATCCTTTCTCAGACCGAGGAAAAAACAGTCCTTTACACGGCTTATGAAAACAAGCTGTCGGTTTTTGAGAACGAAAGTGACATCAAGGCGCTGCTTTCCTCGGAATACAGCAAAATGACCTTTGGGGCAAAGCCTGTTTATCACTATATGCTGGAGCGGGGCGGTGAGCTTAAAAATATAACTGCGGACGCTGATATCTCGGGATATCTTCTGAACGCCTCCGCTTCGGAATATACCATAAAGGGGCTTTGCGCAGAATACGGCTGTCCCGATTATGAAAATCTGGGAGAATATTCGGACGTTGCCGCTCTCCCCGCATTATGCCGCCGTCTTGATAAGGAGCTTGCGGATATCGGTTCGGACAAGCTTTGCCGTGAGGTGGAGCTGCCCCTTACCTGCGTGCTTGCGTCTATGGAGCATTTCGGCGTCAAGGCGGACACTGAGGGCATAAGAAAATTCGGCGAGACCCTTTCGGAGGAAATCAACGGGCTTGAACAGCAGATATATTTCCGTGCGGGAAAGCAGTTCAATATCTCGTCCCCGAAGCAGCTGGGCGTTATCCTCTTTGAGGAAATGGGGCTGCCATCGGGCAAAAAGACGAAAACGGGCTATTCCACAGGTGCGGAGGTCCTTGAAGAGCTTCGTGACAAGGAACCCATTATTGATATGATACTGACCTATCGACAGTACACAAAGCTCCGTTCCACATATGTTGAGGGACTGTTGAAAGCGGTGGGAGCGGACGGACGCATTCACTCGGTATTCAAGCAGACCGAGACGAGGACGGGACGGATCTCCTCCACCGAGCCAAATTTGCAGAACATTCCCGTCCGCACGGAGCTTGGACGGAATATGAGAAAGTTTTTCGTCAGCGAAAGCGGCAGGGTGCTCATTGATGCGGATTACAGCCAGATCGAGCTAAGAATACTTGCACATCTGAGCGGCGACAAAAATATGCAGGCAATTTTCAACAGCGGCGGCGATATCCACACATCAACGGCGGCGCAGGTCTTCGGTATGCCCGAGGATATGGTAACGCCTGAGATGCGCCGTGCGGCAAAGGCGGTAAACTTCGGCATTGTTTACGGCATCAGCGCATTTTCACTTTCAAAGGACATTGATGTTTCCGTGGCAAAGGCGGACAGATATATCAAGAGCTATCTTTCAAATTTCAGCGGCGTTGCGGCATTTATGGACAAGGCTGTGGCTGATGCCACGGAAAAGGGATATTCCGAGACCATTTTCGGCAGACGGCGCTATATCCCCGAGCTTGCGGCGAAAAACAAGAACATTCAGAGCTTCGGCAGGCGTGCGGCGATGAATGCCCCCGTTCAGGGAGCGGCTGCGGACATCATCAAAATTGCTATGGTCAAGGTATGGCGCAGGCTGAGAGATGAAAAGCTTGATGCACAGCTTATTTTGCAGATACACGATGAGCTTATAATCGAGGCTTCGGAAAAGGACGCTGCAAGGGCGGCGGAAGTTCTCGGCGAGGAAATGCGCAATGCCGTGAAGCTCGATGTCCCTCTCACTGCGGACGTTGAAACGGGAAAAAGCTGGTTTGAATGCCACTGATTTTATGGAAAGGGAAGAATTATAATGGATATAAAATTTCATCTGCCTGATTTTTACAGGCATTTCAGACTTAACCTCACCTTAGCCGAATACATGAAGAGGAAACCGCAGAAATTCCGTGAGGGCGTGAAAATTGGCTCGGTTTACGGCGCATTCCCCAATATGACATGGAACGGCGGACGGTATTTGCAGGGAAACGCTGACCCACGCATTCTCAGGGAAATCCTGAACCAGTTCAATCAGCGTGGGATTCCCTGCAGATTTACTTTCACGAACCCTCTTATAACTATGGAGCAGCTTTCCGACCCCTTTTGCAACGCCATACTGAAAGCGGCGGACAACGGGCTTAACGAGGTAATTGTTTTTTCACCCATGCTGGAGGATTACATCAGGGAGCATTTCCCTGATATTCCCATAACAAGCTCCACCTGCAAGCAGATAGAAAATTACGACGAGCTTTGCGCAGAGATGGACAAGGATTATTCTCTTGTGGTGCTGGACTACAACTTCAACAATAATTTTGAGGTGATGGAAAAGCTTCCCCACAAGGAAAAGGCGGAGCTGCTCATAAATCCCTGCTGCGACCCTGCCTGCAAGAGGCGTGGGGAGCATTACCGCTCTATCGGCAGGAGCCAGATAGCCCTTACAGAGCATATGAAGAAAAGGACGGGAACGCCGTATGCCCCTGAGCCTTTCGAGTGCCGCTGTATGCAGAAAAATCTTTATCAGACCATAGATTCACCCCTGCACATATCCCCCGATGCAATTTACGGAAAGTACGCTCCTATGGGCTTTGGAAACTTCAAGATAGAGGGCAGGAGCGTGCCTGATGTGAATGTTCTTGAAAACTACATCTATTATATGGTAAAGCCCGAATTTAAGGACGAAGTGAGACTTGAGATGATTCTGTCCCTTACCAACAAGATAAAGTATTTCGGATAAGTTTTCGACACCTGCGAAAAT
>CAMBJF010000027.1 GCA_945867875.1 uncultured Ruminococcus sp.
CTCAGCGGTCTTTGTTGCCGGGACGGTTATCACTCCCTCATCAAAGCTGTGCTTTTCAAGGTCTATCTTGTCATCACAGCCCGAGCAAGCCTTCCAGTGGCTTGTTTCGTCATAAGAATAACCCTCTGAAATCGTGTGGGTATGAGTAACATCTGCATTGAGACTTGCCGTTCCGCTTGTAAAGAAATCGGAGCCTGTGCCGTCATAGTTGAGGGTTATCGTCTGAGTATCCCTCGGGATATCCTTGCCCGAATATGTGGCTGTCACGGCAGTGTTATCGTAAATATCGCCTGTGCAAAGAGTTTTATCGCCGCAGACAACGGTATATTTTCCATATCCCGTGGTAAGAGCTGTTGTATCTGCCCTGAACTCGGTCATTCCGTCAAACTTAACGAGTGCCGAGATATCAAAGCTATAATCGCCGCCGTAAACAGTCTCGCTGTCAGCGGAAAGAGCAATGTCAAGCTTTGTCTCATAACTTATGGGATTGTCGTTTCCGAAAATCGAAAGAGCAGGATAATATGCAGTCTTTGCCGACTTATCAACAGACTTGTGATTCCATACAAAAGTATCAAAGCCTGTCATTTTTTCGCTTACCATTTCGAGCGTGGTAAGTCCCGTGCCGCAGCTGCTTTCAAATTCACAGAAGTCTGTGTTGTAATAGCAGTTTACAACTGTGCCGCCGTCATTGACTATATTATAGCATATTCCGTCAGCTTTGCTGTTCGCTCCTGTGCAGATAAGGCTGCCTGCGCTGTAGCAATTATCGATAGTGCTGTTGCCCGAATTGTAGCTGCACACTCCTCCTGCAATGGAACCATCATCTAAAGCAGTGACTTTTCCCACGTTGTAGCAGTCTGTTATCTTAGCTGAATAGAAATTATATCCGCATATGCCGCCGACAAAACTCGGACCGCTCACATCGCCTGTGTTATAGCACTGAGAGATATATCCGCCCTGGTTATAGCCGCAAACGCCGCCCGCACTTATATCGGTGCATTTTATACTGCCCGAACCGGAGCAGCCCCATACAGTGCCGCCGTCGTTAAAGCCGCAGACAGCTCCTGCATATCTCCTGCCGATAATGCTGCTGTCGGCAACATTCACGTTCATAATAAGTCCCTCGGAATATCCGAACAGTCCGAGATAATATCCATAGGGCTCGGGATAGTCTTCGGTCTTGTTGATATTTATTCCAGAGACCGTGTGTCCGTTTCCGCTGAATTTGCCTGTAAATGAGGTATTATTATCATTTCCGATAGCGATGAAATTGTTCTCGCCTGCGGGGATAACGATGTCATTCATCAGAACATAATTGCCCGAACGTGTGGTATTATCGGTGTTTATCGCCTGAAGCTCCTCGGCTGTGGTTATGGGAGTGTAGGTGTCCCAGTCATCTGCGCCGCCTACACCGAAGTTGTAATATTTAAAGCTTATTGTCTGCTGACTGCCTACATTTTTGAGGTAGGGCAGCTTGACAACATTCTCTCTGAACACACCGTTTTCGGACTCGGTCACAGTGCCGTTAGCCCATACACTGCTGTCAAAATTATGGGAAATGATATCGCAAAGCTCATCTGTGGAAATGCCCTCTGCCTGTCCAGATATGTCATTTCCGTTTATGCCGCCAACGCTGCATATTTCATTGCTGTAATAGCAGTTGCTTACAGTTCCTACGTTGTAGATTCTTCCGCAGATTCCGCCTATTGCGGTGCTGCCGCTTACCTTGCCTGCGTTATAGCAGAAATGGATCAAATTCTCCCCTATATTTCCGCATATTCCGCCTGCATCGCTAAATGTTGCCTTAATATCGCCTGTGTTATAGCAGTTTTCGATTTTTCCCCGATTATACCCGCAAATACCGCCGACCATTGCCGAGCCGATAATGCTGTTGTTCTCAACTCCCACATTTTTTATAACGCCCGTGGAATTTCCGAACAAACCCTGAGTATCTCTGTTGGGCATATTGATATTTATTCCCGAAACAACGTGACCGTCGCCGCTGAATTTGCCATAAAACACTCTTATGGGACCCAATGGAGTCCAGTTGTTTTCTGTTTTGTTTGTTTCTTTGGCTACATCAATATCATTCATCAGGACATAATTGCCCGAAAGGTCATTGTTTATATTCTGAAGCTCCTCGGCTGTGGTTATGGGAGTGTAGGTGTCCCAGTTATCTTGTCCACCTACGCCAAAGTTATAATCCTTATATACCTCGTTCTGTTTGCCTACATTTTTAAGCCGAGGGAATATACTCTCTCTGAAATTGCCGTTTACGGTCACAGAGCCGTTTTCCCATATATCGGTATCAAAGCCGGAGAGAGATGTTATATTGCAAAGCTCTTCTGTTGAAATTCCCTCAGCCTGCTCAGTTTCATCAGAATTATTGATTCCGCCGAGTTTGCATATATCCTTGCTGTAGTAACAGTTTTTAACATTGGGATAATTACTGCTATCAAAGCTATTGAAGCCGCAGATGCTTCCTTGAAATGTTCTGCCGCTTATCTTGCCCGTGCTGTAGCAGTCAGAGATCATGCCGATGGAGTTATTGCCGCAAATTCCGCCTGAATAATCGCCGTTCACGTTTCCTGTATTATAGCAGTTTTGGATCTTGGCATCAGCTCCGCTGCTGGAACCGCAGATTCCGCCTGCATTTTCGCCACTTGAATGGATATAGCTTGTGTTATAGCAGCGTTCAATAATTCCGGTATTTAAACCGCAAACACCGCCGACACAGTTTGACCCACTAATGCTGCTGTCCTCTACTCCAACATCTTTTATAACGCCTGTAGAGTATCCGAACAGTCCCTGATAATCAGAACTATTACTAATATTTATTTTTGAAACAATATGACCTTCACCGCTGAATTTGCCTGTGAACGGAGATGTGTAATTTCCGATCGGCTTCCAGTTGTTATATTTACTGTTCAGCTCTTCAGCTACATTAATATCTTTCATAAGAACATAATTGCCCGAAAGAGCTGTTCTGTTTATATTCTGAAGTTCTTCAGCTGTGGTTATGGGTGTGTATTCGTCCCAGTCATCATTGCCGTCTACGCTAAAGTTATATACATTGATCTTGACTTTCTGAGCTTTGTTAAAGCTTTTGAGTGAGGGAAGAGTGTATTCCTGTATGCTGAAATTATTGCTTGAAATTTCCACTGCACCCGCTGCACCCGTTTCTCAGACAGTTGGATCAAAGCCGCTGAGATTTGTTATATCGCTAAGCTTTTTCGTGGAAATGCCCTCTGCCTGTACGACGCTGCCATCAGAGATGGATACTCTGACAACACTGCATATATCCTTGCTGTAATAGCAGTTGGTTATAGTTGAGTTGGATTGGTTAATTCCGCATATTGCACCTGCAGAAGAGCCGGTTACTTTGCCTGCGTTATAGCAATAGGATATCTCACCATCGTAGTTTACAGCACATATTCCTCCTGCAGTTTTGCCCTCCACTGTTCCTGTGTTATAACAGTTCAGTATCCGACTTTTATTACCAACAGAATCACCACAATTCCAACCGCATATTCCGCCTACATCGTCAAGTATTGCTTTAATATCGCCTGTGTTATAGCAGCCTTCAATAGTCCCGTATGAATTATAGCCACAAACACCACCAACATAAACTTTTCCATAATGCTGCTGTTCTCAATTCCAACATTTTTAATTGTACCTGTGGAAATTCCGAACAAGCCCTGATATTTTTCATCGGGCTTATTGATGTTTATTCCCGAAACAACCTTATAGTTGCCGTCAAAGGTACCTTTGAACCATTTGCCATCCATATCTCCTATAGCTGTCCAATCATGTCCGCTGACATCAATGTTGTCTGTGAGCTTATAGTATGTTGAAGCTGTATCATCGCCATTATTCACCCTTTCAGCCAGAAATGCAAGCTCCTTTGCATTGGAAATCAGATACGGATTTGCTTCCGTACCGTTTCCACCCGCAAAATTGGCTGCAACCGAGTCGTCCCACGCCGCCTTTACACCTGCTGCGGGAATGACGAAAATCACCGCAGCCAGCAGCATCAGCACCGCCAGTCCCACGGACAAAAACCGTTTTTTTGTTTTGATCATAATTTTTCCGCCTCTTTTAGAAATTGCCTTTCATTGGGTATATATTTCCGAACAGCGCCGCAGATAATAAGCCCATATCCGCGGTGCTGTACGTTATATCTCAATCACCGATAACAAGAGTGTAGTTTTTGCCATATCCCGCATCTTCAAATGTAAATCTGCCGTCTGCATCGAGCACGCCCTCGGTTATCTTTGTACCCGTGGACTTTCTGCCCTTGTAGATAGTGAATGCTCTGCCCGAATACTCCTTGCCCAGATCAACTATCACATAGTCATTTTTCTTTCTTGTTGATGATGTCTTTATCAGGCTCATATCAGTATCATAGGAGAAAACATAGGAATTTTCAACACCCGCCCTGTGCATAGCAAAGGCAGCTTCATCTATTTTCGATACTATATTTACATTGGCTGAGGGCATCACAAAGGTTCCGGAACCGCTTATACTGCCCGATGCTCTGCCATTGATGTAAATAACAGCTTCATAGAAGTCCGCAACTCGATAATTTACCGTATCGCCTGCCTGATATTTTGTACCCGACAGTGTAACAAAACGGTCGGCAGAAACAGAATAATATACCGTGGGAGCAGGCTTTATTTTTTCAGAAATTATTGTTACATCTGAATCAGGCATCGTAAATGTGCCTGTACCTGTTATTACTGCGATTATATCTCCGTTTGCATCGGTAACTGCTGCCTTGTAGCCGTCCTCGACTTTGACTTCAACAGTCTCCCCTGCCTTTGCATTATTTACTATAGGCTGCATCTTATCCCTCCTTTGCGGTATTTCCGACAGCATTTTTATGATATTATACATAATTAATTATAACAGGTAAATGTTGGTTTGCAATCACCTTTTTGGGTGAGTTACTATTTTTTCAATATATAACTGCAATAATTGCAATATATTTCCTCAATTATGTCAATGCTCTTGAAACAGTAAACGCACAGAATTTACACAATGCATAAATATTGACTATAAAAAAATGCAGTATGCAGTGTTGAAAAATCTGTTTTTATGTGGTATAATGAAATCAAATTTATGGCTCTGACCATTAAGGAGGTAATCTGTATGTACAATTTCACACTTCACATTCCCACTGCTATCCATTTTGGAAAAGGCGCTATATCACATCTTGATGAGCTGAAAAATTACGGCAATAAGCTTCTGCTCGTCTACGGCGGCGGTTCTATCAAGAAAAACGGTATTTATGATACTGCAATGTCTATTCTGAAAAATGCAGGCATCAGCATATCCGAACTGAGCGGAGTTGAGCCCAATCCGAGGATACAGACCGTCCGCAAGGGCGTTGACATCTGCAAATCTAAGGGAATAGATATGGTCCTCGCTATCGGCGGCGGAAGTGCCATTGACTGCGCAAAGGTAATTGCAGCAGGCGCAAAGTATGACGGAGATGCCTGGGAGCTTGTTCTTGATTCCTCCAAGATCAAAGCTGCGCTGCCCGTCTTTGATGTTCTCACCCTTTCGGCTACGGGCACGGAAATGGACCCCTTTGCTGTTATCTCCGACCTTACCAAGAACGAAAAATGGGGAACTGGTTCTCCTTTTATGGTCCCCACAATGTCAGTGCTTGACCCCGAGTACACCTACTCCGTATCCAAAAAGCAGACCGCTGCTGGCACTGCCGATATGATGAGCCATACTATGGAAAACTACTTTACCAAGGAGAATGCCGACTGTCAGAAGTTTATGGCTGAGGGACTTCTGCGCACAATGATAAAGAACGGTCCTATCGCTCTTAATGACCCAACAAACTACGACGCACGTGCAAATCTTATGTGGGCGGGAACTCACGCTATCAATGGAAATGTTGGCGCAGGAAGCCAGCCTGCCTGGTGCGTTCACCCTATGGAGCACGAGCTGAGCGCTTTCTATGACATAACTCACGGCGAGGGTCTTGCTATCCTTACTCCCGCTTGGATGGAGCATATTCTCAGCGAAGATACTCTCACCAATTTCGTTGATTTTGCAAAGAATGTATGGGGTCTCACAGGCGATGATGACTGGGCTCTTGCTCACGCAGGAATAGACGCCCTTAAGAAATTCTTCTTTGAAACTATGGGACTGCCCGCAAATCTCAGAGCTGTGGGAATCACAGATGACAAGAACTTTGAAGCTATGGCGCAGAAAGCCTGCGACGGCTGCAAGGGTTCTTTCGTTCCCCTTTCAAAGGACGATATCATAGAAATATTCAAGGCTGCGTTCTGATAAACTGAAGAACTGACCGAAAATGACCGCATATCATTGTGTATCTTTGATATGCGGTCATTTTTTATATATACAGATAAATCCCCAAATATTGACAAAAGGAGGAAAATGAAGTATTATATAATAGTATTGCTTTTTGCGGTATAATACTAAAGGGTAAGAACTGAAATGATAAAAAAATTCAAGGGCAGCATAATGCTGCTGATGACATCTCTTATATGGGGAACTGCTTTTGTGGCTCAGAGCGAGGGTATGAACTATGTAGGGCCGTTTACATATAACGCCATGAGGACACTTCTCGGCGGTATCGTACTTATCCCCGTGATAATGCTGTTTCGCTTTCCTGACAGAAAAAGCGGCGGCGGGAAATCGGAATATTCTCTCAAAAATACCGTTGCGGGCGGTATATGCTGCGGCGCTGTCCTTTTTATTGCAAGCTCCCTCCAGCAAGCGGGCATCGTTTATACGACAGCAGGCAAGGCAGGTTTTGTAACGGCGCTTTACATCGTCATCGTTCCGGTAATCGGGATATTTCTCCACAGAAAAATGCCGATTAAAATGTGGCTGTTCATTGCAGTGGCACTTGCGGGCTTTTGGCTCCTTTGCATAAAGGATAATTTCAGCATATCATCGGGCGATATGCTTGTATTTATAGGTGCGGTATTCTTTGCGGTGCACATCATCGTAATAGACCATTTCAACAAAATGGAGACCGACGGAGTTCTAATGTCCTGCATACAGTTTTTCACCGCAGGACTGCTTATGCTCATCTGTATGTTCATTTTTGAAAAACCTGTCATTTCAGATATCTGCGATGCGGGCGGAACGATACTTTATGCGGGAATAATGTCCTGCGGAGCTGCATATACGCTGCAAATACTTGGGCAGAAATACACAAACCCGACCCTTGCGACGCTGCTTATGAGCCTTGAATCGGTCTTTGCGGTGCTTTCAGGCTGGCTTATACTTAATGAACGGCTCAGTGCAAAGGAATTTTTCGGGTGCATCCTTATTTTTGCGGCGGTGATCCTTGCTCAGCTGGCAGGAACGGATAAACAACAAACTGAAATGAACGGGGAATTAAAATGAAAAAACATTTAAGCAAGATAATATTTGCATCACTTATGCTTGTATTTCTTATATGCTGCATAAAAGCCGCACCAATCTCGGCGGCAGTCGGTTCGCTCTGGTCGCTTCTGCCGCCGATAGTCGCTATCGGACTTGCGCTCATAACAAAGGAGGTTTATTCCTCGCTGTTTGTGGGCAGCCTTACGGGTGCTGTGATCTATGCCGCTTCGTCATCATCAGGCATTGAGGGCGTATTCACAACAGTTGTTCACGACGGACTTATCGCAAACCTCTCTGACTCATACAATGTGGGCATTCTCGTATTTCTCGTTGTGCTCGGAACGATCGTCGCCCTTATGAACAAGGCAGGCGGCAGCAGGGCATACGGCGAATGGGCGGCAAAGCATATCAAATCCAAAACAGGAGCCTGCATTTCCACGTTCGTGCTCGGAGCACTGATTTTCGTGGACGATTATTTCAACTGCCTTACAGTAGGCTCGGTAATGCGCCCCATATCCGATAAATACAAGGTCTCACGTTCAAAGCTTGCTTACATTATTGATGCCACCGCCGCCCCTATCTGTATCATCGCCCCCGTATCATCGTGGGCTGCGGCAGTAAGCGGAACTGTGGAGGGAGTAAACGGGATACAGCTCTTTATAAGCACTATCCCCTACAATCTTTATGCGCTCCTTACCATCATTATGGTGATATTCATATCCTTGACAGGCGTAGACTACGGTCCAATGAAGCTCCACGAAGATAATGCAGAAAAGGACGATCTTTTCACCACCCGAAGAACAGTTTATGACACGGCTGACGATACTGACGTGTCAGGCGGCAAGGTCATTGACCTTATTATCCCCGTGATAATACTTATAATCTGCTGTATTACAGGTATGATATATAGCGGCGGATTTTTCAGCGGTGAAAGCTTTGTTGACGCTTTCGCAAACTGTGACGCTTCATATGCCCTTTCCCTTGGCTCGATAATCTCGCTTATCCTAATTATCGTTTATTTTCTTGCAAGACGTGTCCTCACATTTGATGAATGTATGAACGCTATTCCCGCAGGCTTTAAGCAGATGGTCCCCGCAATACTTATCCTTACCTTTGCGTGGACATTAAAGACGATGACAGGTCTCCTTGAAGCAGGGGCATACGTTTCGGGAATTGTAAAAAGCGCCTCTGCCATAGCCATTCTTCTTCCCTGCATACTTTTTGTCGTTGCCCTCGGTCTTGCCTTTGCAACAGGAACATCATGGGGCACCTTCGGTATCCTTATCCCCATAGTTACGGGCATTTTCAGCTCAGAGCTTGCAGGGGTTTCCGAAGCGGGCGAGATACCAAAAATGGTCATAATATGCATTTCGGCGTGCCTTGCAGGAGCTGTATGCGGCGACCACTGCTCCCCTATCTCGGACACAACAATAATGGCGTCCACAGGCGCTCAGTGCGACCACGTAAATCACGTTTCGACCCAGCTTCCCTATGCGCTGACAGTTGCCGCAGTCTGTGTTGTTGGATACATTTTCTCGGGATTCGTGCAGAATGTATTTGCCGTTCTCGGACTTTCAATCGTGCTTATGCTGGCGGTGCTGTTGTTTATCAGAAGCTTTGAAAAGAAAAAATCGTTATAAGAATACAGCCGAGAAATTAAAATCTTCCTCGGCTCTTTGTTTTCTTACAGCAAAATACACATTGACCGCATAGCTTTTTTGAGATATATGCCGAAGCATCGTCTTTTGTGTTGACTAATGGCATAATTATGCGGTATAATTATATTATCACCAAATTTGATATAGGGGGATTAAAACGTGTTTGAAAAATTATTCAAGTTAAAGCAAAACAACACCACCGTCAAAACGGAAATAGCCGCAGGTGTTACAACATTTGTAACAATGGCATACATTCTTGCGGTCAATCCAAACATTCTTTCCGCCGCAGGTATGGACAGAACGGCAGTTCTGCTTGCAACCTGTCTGGCATCTTTCCTCGGCACCGTCATTATGGCTCTCTCGGCAAACCTGCCCTTTGCACTTTCGGCAGGAATGGGACTTAATGCATACTTTGCCTACACAGTGTGCGGAGCTATGGGATATTCGTGGCAGACCGCACTTCTTGCAGTATTTATCGAGGGCATAATTTTCATTATTCTTTCCCTTACAAAAGTCCGTGAAAGCATTTTCGACTGTATCCCGTTGTCACTCAAGCGTGCGGTATCAATAGGTATCGGACTGTTCATTGCCTTTATCGGACTTCAGAATGCAGGTCTCTGCGTGGATTCCGCTACACTTGTATCGCTTGTAAGCTTCCGTGACAATTTCTCTACCTCAGGCATCTGTGCACTGCTTGCCGTTATCGGACTTATAATAACAGCTGCACTTTACATCAAAAATGTCAAAGGCTCAATACTCATCGGAGTGTTCGGCACATGGCTCCTCGGCATAATCTGCCAGCTGACAGGTATTTACGTTCCCGATGGGGAAAGCTATTTCTCGCTTCTCCCCACATTTGCTATGACCGATTTTTCCAAGCTGGGCGAGACCTTCGGACAGTGCTTCAAGGTTGACTTTGGCGAAACAGGCATCTTCAATTTCATTATAGTTATTTTCTCATTCCTCTTTGTCGATCTTTTTGATACACTTGGAACAATTATCGGCGTCAGCACAAAAGCCAATATGCTGGATAAGGACGGCAAGCTTCCCGGAATAAAGCCCGCTCTTATGTCAGACGCTGTTGCCACATCAGCAGGCGCAGTTCTCGGAACATCGACCACAACAACATTTGTTGAGTCCTCCGCAGGCGTTGCGGCAGGCGGAAGGACCGGTCTTACCGCTCTCACAACAGCAGTGCTTTTCCTGCTTTCAATGTTCCTTGCTCCTATCTTCACCGCCATTCCCTCATTTGCCACCGCTCCTGCACTGATAATCGTAGGCTTCCTGATGTTCTCCTCCATAACTGAGCTGAAAATGGACGAGTCAAACTTCACAACAGCGATCCCCGCTTATCTCTGCATCATTGCAATGCCCCTTTTCTACAGCATTTCCGAGGGCATTTCTATCGGCATAATCTCATATGTTATCCTTAACCTTGTATGCGGAAAATCAAAGCAGATAAATCCTCTTATGTATGTGCTTGCAGTTGTATTTGTTCTGAAATACATCTTCCTGTAAGCTTATAAAAAAGAAACGCAGGTGTTCACTTTGAACTGAATACCTGCGTTATTTTTTTCTTATTTTACTTGTACATTACATCAATGTACTTGCTGATTATTTCAACGCACTTATCAAAGCCGTGCTCGCTTGTGTTGATGCAGAGGTCATAATTTCTAACATCAGGCCATTCGTGACCTGTGTGAGCCTTGTAATATTCACTGCGCTCACGGTTGATTTTTTTGACCTGCTTTTCGGCTTCCTTACGGTCATATCCGCACACGTCCATAGTGTTCTTTATGCAGTTTTCCTTGTCAGCCCAAATAAACAGCTTAAGAGTGTTCTTTCTGTCAGCAAGGATAAAGTCCGCACAGCGTCCGATGATTATGCAGGGGCATTTTTTATCCGCAAGCTCCTTGATTATCTTTGCCTGAAAGCTGAAAAGATTTTCTTCAGAGGTAAAATCAGAACTGTCGGGCTTTGATATGCCGCCGTCGTAAACCTTTGCCTTTTTGAAAAGACCGCCGCTTGACTTTTCATCGGCAAGCCCGAAAAGTCCCTCGTTGATGCCGCTGTCCTCGGACGCAAGCTTGATGAGGTCCTTATCATAATAGGGAATGCCAAGCTTTTTGCTGAGACGCTCGCCTATCTGATGACCGCCGCTTCCGAATTCTCTCGCAATTGTAATAACAAGATCGTCCATAATAACTCTCCCCGAAAAAATTTATTCGCCAAGGTATGCTTTCTTTACGGAATCATTGTTCATAAGCTCGTGAGCATCGCCCGACAGAACTATCTTTCCCGTTTCAAGAACGTAGGCACGGTTAGCAACGGAAAGCGCTTTCTTTGCATTCTGCTCAACAAGGAGCACCGTGGTTCCGCTCTCGTTCACCGACTGAATGATATCAAAAATTTCCGAAACATACAAGGGTGAAAGCCCCATTGAAGGCTCGTCCATAAGGATAATTGAGGGGTGTGACATAAGAGCACGTCCCATAGCAAGCATCTGCTGCTCACCGCCCGAAAGAGTTCCCGCAATCTGTGTGCGGCGCTCTTCAAGACGAGGGAAACGCTTGAATACCTCTTCAAGAGTATTCTCTATCTCCGCTTTGTCCTTTCTGGTAAATGCACCAAGCATAAGGTTTTCATAAACGGTAAGCTCCTGAAAAATACGACGTCCCTCGGGAACGTGCGCCATTCCCATTGATACTATCTTATGAGCGGGAGTTTTTGTAAGCTCTGTGCCGTTGAAGGTAATGCTGCCCGATTTCGCGGGAACAAGACCCGATATGGTGTGGAGAATGGTGGTCTTTCCTGCACCGTTTGCGCCGATAAGGGCAATTATCTCCCCCTGCTCAACTTCAAAGGATATGCCCTTGATGGCATTTATTGCGCCGTAATATACCTGTAAGTTTTCAATATGAAGCATCGACATAGCGTTTTCTCCTTATTCTCCCAAATATGCGGTGATTACCCTCGGATCGTTAAGGACTTCCGCAGTTTCACCCTTTGCAAGCTCCTGACCGAAGTTAAGCACCGTAACCTTTTCGCATATGCCCGAAACCAGCTTCATATCGTGCTCGATAAGAAGAATGGTCATATCGAAATTATCACGGACGAAACGTATGGTGTTCATAAGCTCAGCCGTCTCGTTGGGGTTCATTCCGGCAGCAGGCTCGTCAAGGAGCAAAAGCTTTGGATTTGTAGCCAGTGCACGGGCTATCTCCAGCTTTCTCTGCTTGCCGTAGGGAAGATTTGATGCAAGCTGCTCCTTTTCGCCATCAAGCTCAAAGACCTTGAGCAGCTCTGTGGCTCTTTCGTCCATTTCCTTTTCTTCCTTGAAATATCTGGGCAGACGGAGAATTCCCTCAATAGTGGAATACTTTTTCTGATTGTGAAGTCCCACCTTTACGTTGTCAAGAACGGACATTTCCTTGAAAAGACGGATATTCTGAAAGGTTCTGGCAATGCCGTCCTTGTTTATCTGCGCAGGGTGCTTGCCTGTGATGTTCAGTCCGTCAAGGATTATTGAGCCTGATGTGGGCTTGTAAACACCTGTAAGCATATTGAAAACTGTGGTCTTTCCTGCGCCGTTTGGTCCGATGAGTCCGTAAAGCTGACCCTTGTTTATGGTAAGATTGAAGTTATCAACAGCTTTAAGTCCGCCGAACTGTATGCAGAGATTTTTTACTTCAAGCATTACAGAGGTCTCTTTTTCTGTGTTCTGAGTTTTGTTTTCACTCATTTTGATTCACCTCCGACAGCTTTTTTCTTAGGTTTGAGCTTCTGAAAGAATGGAAGTGCGGCAATGCGCTCTCTGATGGAAATGAAATAAGGTGCATTATTGAAGAGCATCATTACGATAAGCACGATCGCATAAATAAGCATACGGTAGTCGCCCAGCTCACGGAATATCTCAGGAAGAGCATAGAGCACTACGGTTGCTATAACAGAGCCTCTCATACTGCCGAGACCGCCGAGAACGACGAATACAAGGATAAGTATGGAGAAGTTGTAGTCGAACTTTTTGGGTGCGAGAACCGCGAGTGAATGGGAATAAAGAACGCCTGCAACGCCTGCGATAGCGGCCGAGATAACGAATGCAACAAGTCTGTACTTTGTAACGTTGATACCTACGGACTGTGCGGCGATGTAGTTGTCTCTTATCGCCATACAAGCACGTCCTGTCTTGGAATCAACAAGGTTCATTATAACGATAAGGCTTATCATAAGAACAATGACAACAAGAAGAAGAGTGGTGTCCTGAGGAGCCTTGATACCCTGAGCGCCCTTGAAGATATCAACGGCTGATGCGGCATCAATATCGGCAACGGGTGCTGCAAAGGAGAAATGAACGCCGTTAATGTCCTTGGTGATGTAAATGTTATTTGCGATACTCTTGATTATCTCGCCGAAGCCGAGGGTAACGATAGCAAGGTAGTCGCCTCGGAGACGAAGAACGGGAATGCCTATCAGGAAGCCGAATATGGCAGCGGCAATTCCACCGATGATTATTGCAAGGATAATTCTGACAATAGGAGATGTCACAGTGTCCTGAACGAGTATGGAGAACACGCCGCCCACATATGCGCCCACGCACATAAAGCCTGCATGGCCGAGGGAAAGTTCACCGAGGATACCTACGGTAAGGTTCAGTGAAACGGAAAGGATTATGTAAATTCCGATAGGGATAAGCAGACCGCTGAGCTTGCTTCCGAGAATACCCGCAGATGAAAGAATACTGCATATGATGAAGAATACAAGGACTATCCCGCAGGTAACGATATTATTTTTTGTATTTTTTTTCATGCCCTGCGCCCCCTTATACCTTTTCGTTTATCTTCTTGCCCATAATACCTGTAGGCTTAACGATAAGCACAACGATAAGCACTAGGAACACGATTGCGTCGGAGAGCTGAGAAGAAATATATGCCTTTGATAGGTTTTCGATAACGCCAAGGAGAATTCCGCCTATCATAGCGCCGGGAATGCTGCCGATGCCGCCGAAAACTGCTGCAACGAATGCCTTGATGCCGGGCATTGAGCCTGTGTAGGGGCTGATCTGGGGATAAGATGAGCAAAGGAGCACGCTGGCAACGCCTGCAAGTGCTGAACCGATGGCAAATGTAAGGGAAATGGTAGAATTTACATTTATTCCCATAAGCTGTGCAGCACCCTTGTCCTCAGAAACCGCAAGCATAGCTTTTCCTGCTTTTGTCTTGTTGATGAAGAATGTGAGACAGATCATAATGATGACGGAAACTACAATTGAAATGATAGTCTCCATTGATATCGTAACACCGCCGATAGTGACGGGAGCCACATTCTTTACAACCGACGTAAAGCTCTGAGATGCGGAGCCGAAGATAATGAGAGCAACATTCTGGAGCAGGTAGCTTACACCGATAGCGGTTATGAGCACCGCAAGGGGCGATGCATTTCTCAGAGGTTTATAGGCAACCTTTTCCACAACAACACCGAGCACAGTGCAGACGATGATGCCGATGACCACTGAAAGCCATACGGGACACCATTCAGTAGACATTGCGGTGAAAACTGTAAAACCTCCCACCATAATAATATCACCGTGGGCGAAGTTCAGCATTTTTGCAATGCCGTAAACCATTGTGTAGCCCAGAGCGATAAGAGCGTAGATGCTGCCAAGACTTATTCCGTTTACAAGATATGAAATGAAACTCATCATAAGAGCCTTGACTCCTTTCATTTTTTATTCTGCTGCAAATTAAAGCATATCTGCAAGCAAAAATGTTTTAATTTACAGCAGCTTTATTTTATCATAATATTGCAAATAAGGCCCGCATATCACAGCCCATTAAAAGGGCTGTGCAGTATATACGGGTCTTAGATGCGAAATTATTCAGTGACTAAATTAAAGAGCAGCGTAGGAGCCTGTCTTTGTACCGTCCTCATTTTCTGTAATAACGATCTGCATAGCCTTAGGATCCTTTGTAGGCTCACCGTCAGCTGTCCAAGTGATAGTACCTGTAACGCCTTCAACTGTGATCTCAGTCATAGCAGTCTTGAGAGCGTCGCAGAGGTCAGAAGCGGAGATGGAAGCATCTGTGATGCCAGCCTTTTCCATAGCAGCCTTTACAGCATAAACAGCATCATAGCCGTCAGCAGCGAACTGAATGGGAACTTCACCGTTGTAAGCGTTCTTGTAAGCTGTTGTGAAAGCAACAGTCTTTTCATCGGTAGCGTCTGCTGCAAAAGGAGTAAGGAGCATTACGCCCTCAGAAATTGCAACATCATCGCCGAGCTGGTCGATAAGTCCGTCAAGACCGTCGCAGCCGAAGTACTTAACGTTAAGACCTGCCTTATCAGCCTGCTGGAGGATAAGAGCTGCTTCCTGATAGTAGATAGGGAGGAAGAGGAGCTCTGCGCCGGATTCCTGAACCTTCTGGATCTGTACGGAGAAGTCAGTTTTGGAGTCAGCGGTAAATGCCTCAGCAGCAACTACCTCAAGATTCTGATTTGCAGCCTCAGCAGCAAACTTCTCATAGATACCTGTGGAATAAACATCGGAGCTGTCGTAAATTGCAGCTACCTTGGTAGCAAGACCGTTCTGAGCGATGTACTGTGCGGAAGCTGTACCCTGGTTGGGGTCATTGAAGCAGATACGGAAAGCGTTGTCATTTGCAACGCAGTCAACTGCGGAACCTGAAGGAGTGAGCTGGAAGATGTTGTCCTTAGCGGACTCAGCTGCAACTGCGATACAGGGGTTGGAGGTAACTGTACCGATAAGGAGCTTCATATCCTTATCCTTAAGTGTATTGTAAGCGTTTACAGCCTTCTCCTCGTTGTGCTCATCGTCCTGGAAGTTGAGCTCGAGCTTGATGCCGTTTACGCCGCCTGCTGCGTTGATCTCGTCAACTGCGAGCTGGATACCGTTCTTAACAGCGTTGCCGTAAACTGCTGCACCGCCTGTTAAAGGTCCGATGCCGCCGATAACCATTGTGCCTGTGAAATCGCCCTCAGCTTCAGGAGCTGCGGTGCTGTCAGTGCTGTCACTTGCGGAATTGCTGCCGCAGGCACCGAAGAAAGGCACTGTCATGCAAGCAGCAAGGCTTAATGCAAGAATTTTCTTTGAAACTTTCATTATGTAAACTTCCTTTTCTCCGTCTGAATATGTATTGAAAAACCGCTCTGCCCGACGGATAACAGACCGTGGCGCATATCCGTTTCCGCTATCTTTCCAAAGCCAAACGCATATACTTTTCATTACAATAATATAATACAATTTACAGCCGAAAAAGTCAAGATGTAAACAAAATGATATTTTCCTCAGTAGAGGCAGGATAATTAGTCATTTTACACATAACTTTAACATAAATTTCCCTCAGTCAACATTTAATTTACACCAAAACCAAATTGCATAATATAAATCCTGTCCCTGCAAATTGAGAAAAATACTGACTTATTCGGAAATTTCCTCATAAAAGCTATAGCCGTTCCTGCCGTTTTTCTTTGTACGGTAAAGAGCCTTGTCCGCAAGACCGTACAGCGTTTCAAACATCTCGTTTATCTCAGTGCCTTTGCCTGCCGAAGAGGAAAGGACGATGCCTATTGAAAGCGATGATTCAAGCCCCTCCGCCGCTTTTTTTACGTTTTCACTGTAAACGGCATTGAGCTTTTTTGCAAGACTGCCGATAATATCCATTCCATTTGTACCTTTCACGAGCATCATAAATTCATCTCCTCCAACACGGCAGTAAATATGCCCGCCTGTGAAAACCGTTTTGATCGAATCGGAAAGGGTCATAAGAACTTCATCGCCCACAATGTGCCCGAAATTATCGTTTATCGCCTTGAAATAGTCAACATCTGCCATAAGCAGAGCGCCAATGCCGCCGTCGGAAAGATATCGGGTTATTTCCTGCTTGAAAAGCTCTCGGTCATAAAGGCCAGTAAGTGCATCAAAATGAGCCGATCTTCTCAGCTCTTCAATGCTGCGGTAATGCTCGGTGCTGTCAAATGCACGGAAAGTATAGCCCTGAATATATCCTGCTTCAAGGATAGGTTCGGCTTTTATCTCAAATATCCTTCCGTCCGCTTCTACCGTATTGGGAATACCCGAATTTTTGTCAAAATAATTATCCACGGTATCACAAAGCACGGGCACAATGCTTACTGACTGTCTTTCGGCTATCTCGGGAAATATCTGCTTGATTATACTGTTATAATATAGTACATTTTTGTCATTATCAAGCACCAGCAGACCTTCATTGCTCTTGTAGATAACATTTGTCACCGCCTGCTGGACAGAGTCGAAATATCCGTATTTTATAAGGGCGAGCATTGCAAAGACCGCTGTAAATATTATCCCAAGGAAAGATATTTCATAGCCACCGGTAAGTCCCATTGACCTTATGACCACAACGAGCCACGGAAAACACATTCCGATGAGAAGCAGAAGTGCCAAAAGATAATCAAAAATTATGTTTTGGCGATAGGCATATTCTTCGTGGAAAAACAGATAGAACGGGACGACCGAAACTGCGGCAAAAAATGTCATTCGAAGTATGTATTTTTTCAGGTCATGAGTCTTTCGGAAACCCTCGGCAATGAAAAATCACATTATAGGTATGGTAAGCCGTCCGATAATGTGGAGCATATAGCCCTGCCACGAATAGAAATCAAAAAACCCCCAGGAAATATGATCTATGACCATGGTTATAATCGCTATGAGCTTTAATGTTGACGCATTTAACCCCTTTTTCATATTTGCCTCCGCTATAGTATGCAAGATATTACATTCAGCATTATTATACATCATTTTCGATAATATGTCAATATTTTTGTCTGCTTTGCACATTGCGGTTATGCATATGCTTGAAATATTATTTTTGATATGATATAATCAAAAATCAAGAGGGGGCAGTTTTTATGTACAGTATCCTTATTGCGGACGATGATTATTACCAGAGCAGCCGTTATATGAATACGGACATCTGGAACAAATACGGTTTTGAGCTTGTCTCCGCCGTTCAGACAGAAAAACAGGCTCTTGATTTTCTGAGCAAAAACAAGACCGATCTCGTCCTTACAGAAGTAAGCCGACCGCAGATAAACGGGGTACGGCTTGCGGAAGAGATACTTCGTGAACACAGGGATACCTGCGTGGTGTTTTTCAGTCAGAGGTCTGATTTTGAAGCGGCAAGGCAGGGACTGCGGCTGGGTGTTGTTGACTATATCATAAAGCCCGCAGATGAAAAGGAGCTTTCGGAAATGCTCCTCAGGGTGAAAAAAAGACTTGATGAAAAAAGGGACTGTGATGATATCGGTGAGCAGGCGGAAAGGGTCCTGAAACGTCTCGGAAAAGGCAGTGACAACAGATTTGTGCGCAGGGTATGCGCATATCTTTCCGACAACATATACAGTCTTGTCACGATGAGCGGGGCGGCTGAATATATGAAGCTGAACAAAGACTGTCTCTTATACACATCTGACGCTGCCGACGATATGCAGTGTG
>CAMBJF010000028.1 GCA_945867875.1 uncultured Ruminococcus sp.
ATACCATATCATACACAAAAAAGCCACCCTTTCGGGTGACTTTTTCGACAGACTGTGCTCCCCGATATCCGGTGATATCGGGGAGCTGTTTTCATAAAAAAATTATACTTTCCAAAAGCTGTAAAATGTGATATAATAAGCGTATGATAACTTTTTGACGAAAGGATATTCACAGATGATAAGCACAGTTTTTGGATACGACCACATAATGATGTGCGCCAAGTACCGTACCCCCGACCCTCATAATCATCTTGCGGTGCATTTTATCGCAGGGCTGGACGGACCAGTTCACTGCATCGTATCGGGTGACAGCTTTGACGCAGACGCTGTGTTCATTGCCTCAGATGTTGTACATACAGCCTATGCCGAATCGGGGGATATGCTTGTGTTCCTTTTCGATGCTGCGGGAAACATCGCAAAGGAAGCGGAGAAAAAATACTTATGCGGAAAGCCGTATTGCTGTGTCGGTGCCGAAACAGCGGTGCAGCTCCGTGAGATATGGAGAAGCAATTCTCCCGATGATTCCGATAAACTTATAACTCAGCTGTTGGGGCTTGATACAGTAAACAGTCTGCCCCGTGATGAGCGGATATCCGAGGTGCTCGAATACCTACGCACCCTCGATGAGATACCCGAGGACATCACATCACAGCTCTGCGGCAAAATCTGCCTTTCTGCGGGCAGGCTGTCACATCTTTTTAAGGAGAACGTGGGAATATCTCTCCACCGCTATCTTGCAATGGACAAAATGCGCAAGGGGTATATCCATTATCAGAAATACGGCAATATCACCGAAGCATCTATGCGTGCGGGCTTTGATTCACCCTCTCATTTCGCTGCGACCTGCAAAAGAATGTTCGGGATATCTTTCTCGGAATTTATAAAAAGCGGAGAATAGCAGGTAATTGAAAGTTTTTTCATCAAAAGTATGATATCATATTTACAGTTAAAGGAGGATTTACGATGAAAAAATATGATATCACACAGCCTGTAAAACTGAAAAAAGGTGTTTATGAGCTCAACAGCGAGAGCAATTTCAATTATCAGCTCAATCGTGTTATAAACTGGGACGGCGGCAGACTTGAGGACGTGGTTCCAATTGCCCCGAAAATAAAGGTAAGCGCTGACTGGAAGCGTGAGCTTATTGCGCTGGGCGACAGGGCGATGAGCGAGGAACGAACTGAAAATGCCATTGCATATTACCGTATGAGCGAGTTTTTTATGTATGACGGAGACCCCGACAAGAAAAAATATTACCTTAAAGCCACCGAGCTTTTTTATCAGTATTATGCGGATTATTTTGAGGGAGAAAAGCCTGTTATAGAAAAGCTGGAAGTTCCCTTTGAAAATGTAAAGCTGCCCGTTATGCACACAGTTCCCACGGGAAAAAGCAAAGGCGTCATACTTATACACGGCGGAAACGACAGCTATTTTGAGGAGTTCCTTTTCACTATACTTTATCTCCGTGAAAAGGGCTTTGAGGTGTTTATGTTCGAGGACCCGGGACAGGGCGGCGTTATGAGGTTGCAGGGTATGCATTTTACTCACGAATGGGAAAAGCCCGTGAAAGCTGTTCTTGACTATTTTAAGCTTGATGATGTGACTATCATCGTAATATCTCTCGGGGGATATCTTGCACCGAGGGCTGCTGCCTTTGACAAGCGCATAAAAAGGGTTGTGGCGTGATCGGTATTTCCCTGCTTTCAGGACGTTATCGTGGGAATGCAGAAGCCTGCAGCGCAAAAGCTTTTTCGTATATTTATGACGCTCCACGCAAGACCGCTCATCAATCTTGTGTTTGGCATAAAGGCAAAAAAAGAGCCTGTTATCGACTGGGGCTTAAAGCATGGAATGTATGCCTATGAGGCAAAAGACGCATACGGATATGCAAAAAAGCTGAAGCTTTATGATATTGCTCCAATTGCCGACAGGATAACTCAGGATATGCTCATCGTCGGTGCAAACAAAGACCATTTCATTGATTACCGAATGGTCGGACGGGAAATAAATATGCTCAAAAACGTAAAAAGCCTGACGTTCCGACTTTTCACCGATAAAGAGGACGCTCAGAATCATTGCAATGTGGGTAACGGAAAGCTTGTGCTCGACAGCATTTGCAATTGGATAGAACAGATAAACGGCGGGGAAAACTGATATGATGAAATTTATTTATTGGCTCACAATGTCAAGAAGCAAAAAAATGATAATCCAAAAATACGGCAGGGATTTCTGGGATAAATTCAAAAACGGCTCGGACAAGCTTTTCAAAGAAGCCCTTCGTGAAACTCACGACATAGGGAAGAGCGTGTTTTCGTTCAATTATGCCTATGCGCCCTCCTATGTGGCGTGGTACAAGATGATGAGGGAGCTTTCTCTGACGGCGGAACAGGCGGACGAGCTTATGTGGCTGATGAATGAAAAAATGCTACTTACCGTCCCGAAGCCCTTTTTACATATGGCGGAAAAAGCATATCTGAACGGCTTCCGCAAAAAAGCCGCAAAGCATATGGAGCGTCAGAAAAACGGGCTTCACCCCTTTGACTGGGAGATAAATTACCGCAATATCGACAGCAACAGCTTTGAGATAGACATTACAAAATGCGGGTTTATCGCATTCGCAAAAAAATTCGGCGCAGAGGGAATGCTCCCCGGAATATGCAGCGTTGACTATATGATATCCTACTATATGGGCAACGGCTTCAAGCGAACTTCCACTCTGGGATACGGCGACAAATGCTGCGACTGTCACTATGAGCTGACAGGAAAATGCCCGCTCCGCCCTGAGGGCAAGATGAAATAAGAGTATGAAACAAATCCGATGTTCAGATGAAAAAATGAACATCGGATTTGTTTATTCTGCCTTTCTGAAATGGGTCGGGGTTATGCCCTCGTATTTTTTGAAAAGCTTGCAGAAATAGCTTGATGTGCAGAAGCCTGTTTCTGCGGCAATTTCCTCGATAGTCATATCTGTGCCTGTCAGAAGCTCCTTTGCTGCCTGAATACGGCGCTTTGCAATATATTCCATTGGTCGGGAGCTGAGAGCTTTTCTGAAAAGCCGGCATAAATACTGCTTCGACACTCCAGACACCGAACACAGATCTTCCATTGTAATAGGCGATGCAAAGTTATAATTTATATAATCAACGGCTTTCATAAGTGCTGAGTTTGGCGCTCCCACAGTTTCCTCGGAGGATATGAGCCGATAAAATTCAATGAGAAAATCATACAAATAGCCCGATGCCCTGTAATTTCCGAAAACGCAGTCAGCCCGTATTGCCTCGTGCATTTTTCTGAAAATGTGTTCAAGCATTTTTATTTCCCCAAGCTTGTATATTTTAGGCTCCGTAAGCCCGAATTGCCTTAATATATCCTCTGCCCCATAGCCTGCTGGAACTACCCAGTGAATATCCCAGATATCGCCGTCGGCATAGTATTCGTGGGGGTAATTTGCTGGGAGAAATATGGCTGTGTAGGGTGTTATCGCAAGCCTTATTTCGTTTATCAGAAGAGTTCCGCTGCCCTTTGTACAGTATAATATCTGAGGCTGAGGATAGCCCTCCGGTCTGAGAATATGGTCCTGACAATGCTGCTGTCCCATGTTAAGAAGATACAGCGGCAGCTCCTTTTCACCCCGTATTATTGGATAATCACAGAAAAACAAAAAATTCTCCTCCTGTTTCATATTGTTATATAATGATAATATCATTTATTGACGAAACAGTCAAGAGGGTATATAATTAAGAAAATATACAACTGCAAATAAACATAAGGAGAATGAAAATGGACATTTCAAAAATTTCCGCCGCAGGTTCACCCAAAAGCAAAATGATATACCACGAAGACCCTGAACAGCTTCGCATCGGCACCCTTGAAAAGCACTGCTATTTTATCCCGTTCGGTGCAGATGAATGCCCCTTTGACAGCAGGGAAAATTCAAGCCGCTTCGAGCTTTTAAACGGCGACTGGGAATTCAGGTACTATGACAGCATCATTGATATGGAGGACGATTTTATAGGTTTGCCATTTGATAAAAAGATCCCCGTTCCCTCCAACTGGCAGCTCTGGGGCTATGACAAGCCCCAGTACACGAATGTGTGCTATCCCATACCATTTGACCCGCCATATGTTCCCGATGATATTCCCGTGGGCGTTTACAGGCGAAACTATGATTACACCCCTGACGGACTTGACAGGATTCTGACCTTTGAGGGCGCAGACAGCTGTCTGTATCTTTATGTCAACGGCGAATTTGCAGGCTACACTCAGGTCTCCCACAACACCGCCGAATTTGATATCACACCATATCTTCACGAGGATGAGAACAGCATTACGGCGGTGGTATTAAAATGGTGCGACGGAACATATCTTGAAGATCAGGACAAATTCAGATTATCGGGAATATTCCGTGATGTTTATGTTCTGTCCCGTCCGAAAAAACGCCTTGAAAATTACATTGTAAAGGCTGTGCTTTCCAATGATATGAGCTCCGCAAAGCTTGAATTTACGCCCTTTGGCTGTGATGTAAGGGCTGTGCTTTCGGACAGCGAAAACAACGTGACAGCGGAATTTTCTGCCGATGACGGAAAAACAGCCTCCTGCAATATTTCAGCTCCCGTTCTGTGGTCTGCGGAAAGGCCATATCTTTACAAGCTGACGATATATGCATGCGATGAGGTCATCGGAGAAAGAGTGGGTTTTAGAAAGATATCCATTGAAAAGGGCGTCGTGAAGATAAACGGAAAAGCGGTGAAATTCAAAGGCGTGAACCGCCACGACAGCTATCCCGACACGGGATATTACGCTTCATACGAGCAGATGAAAAATGACATCATACTGATGAAAAAGCATAATATCAACGCTGTAAGAACTTCCCATTATCCCAATTCGCCGCTGTTTTATCAGCTTTGTGATGAGCTTGGAATGTATGTTATCGATGAGGCGGATATGGAATCTCACGGCTGTGTTGAGGTGTATAATGACTTCAAATGGAGCAGGGGATATAACGGCATTGCGCTTCTTGCTTCCGATGAGCGTTTTAAAAAGGCGATACTCGACCGTTCGGAGTCTCTTGTAAAGCGTGATATAAACCGTCCCTGCGTTGTTTTCTGGTCACTGGGAAATGAGAGCGGTTACGGCACAAATATGCTTGTTGCAGGAGAGCTTGTTAAGTCCCTTGATGACACAAGACTGCTTCATTACGAAAGTACCCACAAGCTTGATGATACATCTGACGAGATACTTGATGTTGTATCCGAGATGTACACCTCTCCCAAAGATATGATGAAATTCCTTGAAAAAGAGGACGAAAAGCGCCCGTTCATACTCTGCGAATACTGTCACGCTATGGGCAACGGCCCCGGAGACCTTGAAGAATATCACAACATTTTTTACTCAGATGAGCGTTTCTGCGGCGGCTTTGTATGGGAGTGGAGCGACCACGCCTGTCCGCTGGGAGTTACCGATGATGGCAGGGTAAAATACGGCTACGGCGGCGATTTCGGTGAAAAGCACAATGACGGAAATTTCTGTATGGACGCTCTGACTTATCCCGACAGAACGCCCCACACGGGTCTCCTTGAACTCAAACAGGTGTATCGTCCCGTTCGTGTTGAAAAGGGCGAAAAGGCGGGCAGCTTTGTTTTCAGAAGTATGCTTGAATTTGAAAATGCGGGACAGCTCCTTGACTGCGCTTATGAAATAACACAGGACGGCAGAAAAGTGGCTGAGGGTGCTGTTTCCTTTGATCTGCCGCCTATGGGCAGCACTGAAATAGTCATTCCCGATGCCGCTGTGCAGTTTGACAGGGAGACATATATCCGCTTTATTTTCACCGCCAAAAAAAGCACACCATTCTGTGAAAAGGGATATGAAATGTGCTTTGACCAGATAAAACTGTCCGATGCCGCAGAAAAAATCCAGTGCTCTGATAACAATGCAGGTATCGTTCTCGATGATGCGCCCCTTTATGTGACCGTGAGTGTTGGAGATGTATCATACCGCTTCAATAAACGGCTTTCCGAGTTTGATTCAATTAAATTTAACGGCAGAGAGCTGCTTGACAGACCGATGCAGTTCAATTTCTTCCGTGCCCCTGTGGACAATGATGTTATGAAAGACGAGTGGTACAGAGCGCACCTTAATGACCACACAGTAAAAAATTACGGCGTGACTGCAAGCATCACTGCTGAGGGCGCTGTCATATCCCTGAGGCAGTCTTTCGGCTGGAGCATTCATCAGCCCTTTGCATATATGGACACGGAGTATGTCATTTCCTCATGCGGGCTTGATATCAGGTGCAAAGCGGAGTTTTCAAACAAGATTACTTTCCTCCCACGCTTCGGCATAAGGCTGTTTGTTGCCAAAGCCTTTGACAGGGTGGATTATTTCGGATACGGTCCCTATGAAAGCTACATCGACAAGCATCAGGCAGACTATATGGGCAATTTCACTGCCAATATCCGGGATATGCACGAGGATTATATCCGTCCCCAGGAAAACGGCTCCCATTTCGGTTGCAGGCATATGACAGTCAGTGACGGCAGAATAAATTTGCGTTTTACCGCAGAAAATGATTTCTCATTTAATGCTTCGGAATATACCGAGGAAGAACTTGCGGCAAAACGGCATAATTTCGATCTTCAAAAATGTGAGAGCAATGTTATCTGCGTTGACAGTCAGATGGCAGGTGTGGGTTCAAATTCCTGCGGCCCTGCTCTTGCGGAGAAATACAGACTTTCGCTGCCCAATATTTCCGCAAAACTGCATATGGAAATACTTGGCTGAAAAATGATTTGCGGATAAGCAAAAATACACCCCGATATTGTCGATATCGGGGTGTAATTATATGTTATAATGCTTGTCTATAGCTTCTTCACAGCGCTTCATATCACCCGACCTCAGTGCATCGAGAATAGCTCTGTGGAGCTTGTGGAATGTGTTCTTTCGGTTTTCATCAGACGCTTCAAGAACATCGGTTATCCATTCACGGTAAACATCGGTTATGGCTTCCATAAGGCATATCCACAGCTTGTTGCCCTCGGTGTAAACAAGCTCATAGTGAAACAGTCTGTCCCGTTCCGCTTCGGAACAATCTAAGTCAAATATCCTTTCAATGCGGTCAAGATCAGTCCTGCCCGATGCAATTATGTTGCGGCATATCATCTTTTCCATATCGCATCTGAATTTGCGGACATCATCTTTTGAGACCTGCTTTAACAGCAGCATAAAGCGAAACATTTCCGACATTCCCGCAGACATATTATCCGAAAGATAATTTCCAGAACCGTGGACGCTTTTCATAATACCCATATGTTCAAGGGTGTGCAGGGCTTCACGGGCGGAATTTCTGCTGACTGACAATTCCTCCGATATGGCCCTTTCGGCAGGGAGTCTTGAACCGCTTTCCAGCTCGCCCGAGCTTATCAGTCCCGATATGTATTCAATTACCTTGTCGTATTGTTCAGCCATACAGTCTCCTTACATTATGTTTGAAAAAAGCGATGCGCCGATAACTGTCAGCACACCCGATACAACAATGGAAAGACTGCTCATTGCGCCCTCGACCTCGCCTATTTCCATCGCCTTTGCGGTGCCTATGGCGTGTGACGATGAGCCGAATGCTATGCCCACTGCAACGGGCTCGGTTATTTTAAATATCCTGCATACAAATTTTCCGATAACATTTCCGAGAATTCCTGTGATGATTATAACAACCACAGTCAGGTTTACAAAGCCTCCAAGCTCCTCCGACACGCCCATTCCGATAGCCGTGGTGATGGATTTGGGCAGGAAGGTCACAAATTCCTCGTGGCTCAGACCGAATATGACCGCAAGCACTGTTATGCACAAAAGCGATGTGAGCACACCTGAGACGATCCCTGCCGCAACGGCTTTGAGATTCTTTTTCAGCAGCTGAGTTTGTTCATAAAGAGGAACGGCAAGGCATACGGTGGCAGGGGTCAGGAGGTAGCTTATATATTTTGCACCGCTGTTGTATGTTTCGTATTCGATGCCGCCGAAAGCAAGTATCGCTATGACTGCAATTATGGCGATAAGAAGGGGATTTATGACCGCAAGCTTTGTCTTGTTGTGAAGAACCACTCCGACACCGTAGCACAGCAGGCTTATGACTGCCCCGAAAAATACCGATGTTTCAAATATATCATTCATTGCCCTTTTTCTTCCTTTCAGTTCTGATAACAAGCTGGGTGACACAGCCCGACACAGCCATAACAGCCACAGTTGAGATAAGTGTTATTACAAAATAAACCAATATATTTGATTTTATATCGCCCCAAGACTCGATAAGACCCACAGCGGCAGGAACGAACATAACGGGCATTATCTCTATCATCAGCTTTGCCGTATCGTGGACATCATCAAGCTTTATCACTTTAAGATGCAGGCACAGATACATTATCACCAGTCCCCATATGCTTGCAGGAACGGGAAGAGGGATAAACATATTCATAAGCTCCCCGATAAATGACACCAAAAGTATCAGTCCGAATTGTTTTAAGTATTTCAAGAGATCACCTCATAATAATTGGTACTACCAATTATACACCCTACAGCTTTCGTCGTCAATATTCTTTGCAGTGCCTTATCAATAATCGTAGGATTTAACATAAATAATTCGGCATAATGCGATAAAAATAGGCGAAATAACAATGCGAAAATGTGGGACATATCTGCTTTGAAGTAAAGACAGCTTTTCTTTGGCAGATTTTTCGGCACCCGTACAGAAAAATCTTGACATTATATGTAATATATGCTAAACTCTTATTATATTTGAATAATTATCGGAACACAGGTGCAAAACAGATAAGAAAATTATCTGCCGAGCCTAATAAGGAATCAGGTGCGAATCCTGAGCAAGGCCGTTGCCGTATTTTGTCTTAAAGCATACAAGATGTAATGTCAGTCACTGGGAAATTATCCCGGGAAGGCGTATGTGAGCCGTTTTTTCGGCGGGCAATAAGTCGGAATACTTGCCTGTGTTCTTCCCATGATCGGGTGTTGTTTATAGTCTGCGGAACTCCGGAACGTAAATGATGATGTGATATGCAAAAAAGGCTGTTTTTAACGGCTTTATTTGTGTTATGCCAAAACTGATAAAAGACTTTTTTATCGGTTATTGGTATTACTCTGCTTTTGACCGAAAAATTTATCATCGGTCAAGGGCTTTGTTTGCGTGCCATATCATCAATTAAGTGAAATAAGACGTTAAACATTATTCGGACATTGGTTCGGATAATGTTTTTTTATTTATTAGGAAATGAGGAATTTGATGAAAAAGGCAATTATTGAAGCGTCATACGGAACAAGCTACACAAATGCACTTGATAACTCGGTGCTTGCTTTGCAGAAAAGGTTCAAAGAGGATTTTGCGGATTATGATGTATTCACCGTTATCACAAGCGGAATGGTCCGTTCGGCACTTGCGAAAAAGGAAATCATTTTTGATGACCTTGATACTATGCTTGAAAGGCTGAAAAATGAGGGTTACGATGAGGTCATTATCCAGCCAACACATCTGATACCGGGTATTGAGTATGAAAAAATATGCGCATCGGCGGAAAATCATAAGGGCGATTTTTCAGTGCTTTCAATTGGTGCACCGCTGCTTGATGATAAACGTGATATTGAGAAAATTTGCAGTATCATTGCAGAAAAATATCCCGATGAGACGGTTATCCTTATGGGACACGGCACAGAACACCGTGCAAATGAAATTTACACTCTTGTTGATGAGATATGCAGAAAGTCGGGCTATAAAAATATTTATACTGCCACCGTTGAAGCCAAACCGACAATAGATGATGTTATTGATTCGCTGAAAGCAGACGGGATATCGGCAGTGACCCTGATGCCCCTTATGCTTGTTGCGGGAGACCACGCATCAAACGATATGGCGGGAGATGAGCCCGACAGCTGGAAAAATAAGCTTGAAGAAGAGGGCTTTGAGGTAAAGTGTGTTCTGAAAGGTCTTGGGAAATATCCCGAAATAAAGGATATCTACTGTGAGCATATAAGAACTCTTATAAAGGAAGGTAAATGAAGATTAAAAGAAAAATGATATCCGCATTTATGGCGGCGGCAATGATAATGTCTGTTTCGGGCTGTTCTTCCGAGAGCTCCAATGCGGGAGTGGGCGGTTTAAAAAATGCCGATTCTGTGGACAAAGTAACGGAAGACGAGGCGGCTATCCTTGTTACGGGTGAGGATTATCCTCTCACTGTGCGTGATTATCTTAAATATGAGACCACTATCGAAAGCAAGCCCGAAAGAGTTGCAGTAATGTCGGGAACTCCGCTGAATATCTGGTATGACCTTGGCGGAAAGTCTGTATGCACCTCCGATGTAAGCAGCAATATTCGCCTTACCGAGGGATATGAGGACGAGATAAAGGCACTCCCCCAGATAGGCCCTGTTTACTCGATAGATATGGAATCGGTAATAGCCGAAGAGCCTGACTTTATCATTGCGCAGGTGGGCACACAGTCCACACAGGGCTCAAAGCTACGTGAAATGGGATATAATGTGATAAAAACAAATATCAGAGGCTTTGACGATGTTGTTGCTACATACCGTGCATTCGGAAAGCTTCTCGGTCAGAACGAGCTTGCAGAGCAGCGCATATCCGAGCTTGAAAAGGGCAAAAAGGAGATAACCGACAAGCTGCCCGATGATGATATTTCGGTCGTTATCCTTTATGTGACCTCCAAATCTCTTGCGGTCAAGCTTGACAACAGCATTGCTGGGAATATTGCAAAAATACTTGAGCTTGACAACATCGCTTCCGACCTTCCTCCCGATACGGTAGGTTCAGAAACAACGCCACTTGATATTGAGTATATCGTTGAAAATGACCCCGATTATGTTCTTGTAACAACAATGATTTCAAGCAATGCCGAGGCAAGAAAGACGGTCGAGGAGCAGTTTGCTTCAAATCCTGCGTGGAACTCCGTAAATGCTGTGAACGAGGGCAGAGTGATATATCTTCCTCAGCAGTATTATCTTTACAATGCAGGCCCTTATTATGTTGACGCAATAGAATATATGGCACAGAGCATTTACCCCGAAATATACGGAGAGGCGGAAGTGTTTGATTGATGGAAAAAACATCGTTCAGAGATACGGCGGCATTTAAGATACTTGTGCTTGCTGTTCTTGCGGCGGCAGTGGCTGCGGCATTCATTATCGGAAATATCGTGGGAACAATGGATATTTCGGCCTCCGATATAATCGAGACTATCTCGGGAAATCACACGGGAACGAACAACAAGGTCATCTGGAACATAAGACTGCCGAGAATGATACTTGCCGCTCTTGTTGGGATAAATCTTGCCCTTGCGGGGTCAATCCTTCAGGAAGTAATGAAAAATCCCCTTGCCGACCCGTCGATAATCGGAATAAGCAGCGGTGCAGGCCTTTTTGGAATACTTATACTGGTAGTCTTTCCTCAGTGGCAGAACCTAGTTCCCATAGTGGCATTTGCGGGAGCTATGCTTGCGGCGGCGATAATATATCTGCTGGCGTGAAAAGGCGGCATAGACCCTACAAGGATAGTCCTTTCGGGCGTTGCGGTGTCCGAGCTTTTCGGTGCGGGAATTTTGGCGATACTGGTATTTTTCAGCGACAGAGTGCACGGCGCTCTCACCTTTATGAATGGCAGCCTTTCATCACGAAGCTGGGGAGAAGTCCATATAATTCTGCCTTATACCATAATAGGACTTATACTTGCCGTTCTCTTTGCGGACAAGCTGAATATCCTTGTGCTGGGTGATGACACGGCAAGGGGACTGGGGCTTAATGTTGAGCTTACGAGACTTGGCTTCACGGCTCTTGCGGCGCTCCTTGCGGCTTCTGCGGTAAGCGTTGTGGGGCTTCTTGGCTTTGTGAGACTTATCGTTCCCACAGCATAAGGCTCATTCTCGGAAATAATTATAAAATAATGTTCCCCGCAACGGCTCTGCTCGGAGCGGCTCTCGTAATGTTCAGCGACACCTTTGCAAGAACAGTTTTAAGTCCCACGGAGATACCTGTGGGAATAGTAATGGCAGTGCTCGGAGTTCCGTTCTTCCTGTATCTGCTTAGAAAGTAGGCGTTTATGGAAAAGGTCATATTATCTGTAAAAGACCTCTGTGCAGGTTACAGGAACCGCCGTATCCTTGACGGCATAAGCCTTGATATACACAGGGGAAAGGTGTATTCCATAATCGGACCCAACGGCTGCGGAAAGACCACGCTTATTAGGACTATGAGCCGAAATCTCCGTCCCGAAAGCGGCGATGTGCTCCTTGACGGCAGCAACATTTTCAAGACCAATACCAAGCTTGTGGCACAGAAAATGGCTGTCCTCGGTCAGACTGATACAAGTATGAGCGATATCACCGTCAAAACACTTGTCGAGTACGGCAGATATGCCCATAAAAAATGGTGGGCAGGCTCTGACGGTGCGGATACAAGGATAGTTGAATGGGCGATTGCGAGAACGGGAATGACAAAGCTCCAAAACCGTAAGATATGGCAATTACAACAGCATTGTTTTTTGCGGCATTTGCTGCGGCTCACAAGGTCGCTTCCGAGGAAGCCGTAAACCAGCAGGAGGCACAGAACAAGCTTGTCGGAACGGTCATCGAATATATAAAGGGAATGCCTGTTGTAAAGGCATTCAACCTTGCGGGGAAAAGCCACAAGGCAACATCGGAGGATTTTCTCAGACTCACCGAGGCTCAGATAAAATTTGAGAAACGTTTTTCAACGCCCATTATCGTTTCGCAGTGCATGACGGGACTTTGCATTTCGGCAGTTATTTTTATCTGCGGATATGTGGGACTTAACGGCGGAATGGAACTGCCTTTTGTTCTTGCAATGTCAGTGTTTGCCTTTGACCTTGCAGCTCCAATGCTTGCACTTATAAACATAACCGCATTCAGAGTTGCAGATGCTTCCCTTGACCGTTATGACAAAGTAAAACAGACAGCGGTAATGGATGACAGCGGAAAAGCAGTTAAGCTCAAAAATTTTGACATTGATTTTAAAGACGTGACATTCGGATACAACGAGTCGGCTGTTATTAAGGATATGAGCTTTCATATTCCACAGCATAGTATGACCGCACTTGTGGGAAAAAGCGGCTGCGGAAAAAGCACCGTCGTAAACCTTATTGCCCGTTTCTGGGATACTGATTCGGGTACGGTAAGCATTGGCGGAACTGATATCAAAGCAATGACAACGGAAAGTCTTCTCGAAAATATAAGCGTTGTTTTCCAAAATGTATATCTGTTTAACGATACCGTTTTTAACAACGTAGCTTTTGGAAAAAAAGGTGCTACTAAGGAAGATGTTATCGCAGCCTGCAAAAAGGCACGATGCCACGAGTTCATATCCGCTCTTGAAAACGGTTATGATACCGTGATAGGCGAAGGCGGCTCGACTCTTTCGGGAGGTGAGAAGCAGAGAATATCCATTGCAAGGGCAATCCTTAAAGACGCACCCATAGTTCTGCTCGATGAAGCGACAGCCAGCATTGATCCAGATAATGAAGCATATATCCAGCAGGCTATAACCGAGATGGTAAAGGGAAAAATGCTTGTTGTTATTGCTCATAAGCTCTCTGCAGTAATGGGAGCGGATCAGATACTTATGATTGAAGACGGTCAGATAACCGCAAGAGGAACTCATTCTCAGCTTCTTAAAGCAAGTCCTGCTTATCACGAGCTTTGGGAAAAGCAGAATCTTGTCAGAAAAATTTAAAAATATAACAAAGTCCGTGCCGATATTTTTATTCGTACGGACTTTGACGTATTTACAAAATAATTTCGTCTTCAACTTTTGTTTTGATTTATAATAAGGAATTATCACCCCCAACCCCGCATAAAATATCATAATTCCAAATGATAACGGGGGAGAGATATGAACGAGCTGACATTCGATGACAAAAAAGAAAGATCGGAAATATTAGGGGAATATATAATCGAAAAAAAATCCACCGTGAGGGCTGCTGCAAAAGCTTATGGAATAAGTAAATCTACGGTACATATGGAAGGGACAAAAAAGAAAAAATTCTGACGGGTTTGTATGTCATCATCAGATAAGAGCTTGTTTTTTGCGCTCTTTTTCGGGATTAATTTATGGCTTTGATTACTATTTATGGGCTTCTTTAGGCTTTATAGTGAAAAGAGACTGCTGCAGCGTTTGCTGCAACAGCCCCGTCTGAAATTATGCATTTAATCGCCGATTATAAGAGTGTAGTTTGTGCCAAAGCCTGAATTTTCAAACTTGAAAATTCCGTTCTTATCGAGCACGCCTTCTGTTATTATTGTCTTTGTGGACTTTCTGCCCTTATAGATGGTGATACTTCTGCCTGCATACTCCTCGCCAAGGTCAATGATAACATAATTGTTTTTCTTCCTTGTGCCGGAGGTCTTGATGAGGTTCATATCGGTATCATAGGAGTATACATAGGAATTTTCAACGCTTGTTGTGAACATTGCATATGTTATCTCGTCCATACCTGATACAATTCTTACATCGGCAGCGGGCATTGTAAAACTGCCTGAGCCGCTGAGCTTGATTGATGCTGCGCCGTTGATATAAAGGACTGCTTCATAGAAGTTGTCTACACGGTAGTTTACGGTATCGCCTTCCTTATGCTTGGTGCTGTCCACCCAAACGTGACTGTCTGTGTAGATAGAATAATACTTTACAGGATCGGGCTTTGATATTTTTTCTGCAGTGATAGTTACATCGGAGGCGGGCATTGTGAATGTACCTGTTCCTGTGATCTCTGTGATGACATTACCCTTTGCGTCAGTTACAACAGCCTTGTAGCCTTCATCGACGATCACTGTAACAGTTTCGCCTTCCTTTGCGGAATTTACTACCTTAATATGGCTGTCTGATTTGATATTGTATATATCATCTTCTTCGGGCATTACGCCGAGAGCGTATATGGAGAACTTGTCGCTGCTGAAAGTCATTATATTGGTAGCAGGATCAAAGTTGCTCTTAACAGGATAACCGACTCCGTTATGGCTGCAGAATACAGAATATACATACTCGTCCTTGGGGTACTTGTCTAAAATGTACTGAGGCACCTCAAAGCTTATGGTGATAGCCGCAGAAGGATCTGTTACCTTCTTATCGGGATCGCCGTTGCTATATCTCTTGAACAGATTTACATCAAGGTAGCAGCCAATAGAGAAATCGTTCAGAACATCATCAATAGCCTGCTTATCTGTTTCGGGGACGATTTCGGGATCAATAGTTACTGTTGCCATCAGTACGGCAATGTTTACACCCTTATCAATAAGCTCCTTGTCCTCGTCATCGAGGATAGCGTCCATAAGCTCATCTATGGGCATATCTATCACTGCATTGCCTTCATTGTCATCGGAGGGTTCGATAATGACCATACCCTTGCTGACTGTTACAGCGATAGTCACAGTTTTTCCTCTGTAGGTAATTGTCACAAAGGTATCGGTCACAGTCAGGGCACCGTCGGGGTTGAATGTAAACTCCGAAGCGTTTTCTGCGCTGTATGCCACATTTTTGGTTTTGCCGTTATCATATGTAATGGTAAGCACAAGTCCTGCGGGGTCAAAGCTTTCGCCCTCAAAGTATTCGGTCTTTTTTGGGGGAGTCTTGACAGCTATTTCTTCAACAGCATACTCTGTCCACTGTGCATAGGCGGTGCAGATATCGGTGATATTGTCAAAATCAAAAGGAGTCTTCAGATCGGCGTCAGAATACCAGCCGCCGAATGTCCAGCCGCTTTCTGTGGGGTCTTCGGGCTTTGTGACAGCCTTGTTTGTGGGTTCAAGAGAGTCTATCTGTGTGCCGTGACCGTTCATCTCGAAGTCAACACGGGTATGGCAGAGGGCATAGGGGAATGTGATCTTTGTTGCGGAGTCGGTGTTGTCGCTGATGGTGTAGTCGATGGGCAATGTCCAGTTATCTGCACTGTCGTTCTTTGTGAGCAGCTTGCCGGGAGTGGTCTCATCGTTGACAATAACGAAGCCTGCTGCGGAGCTGCTGTCAATGCCTGCTGCAAGCTCGTGTCCGTTAAGGAAAAGATTTACATTGCTTCCTGACTTCAGAGAAATATCATTATCAAATACCATATCCTCTGTGAGGATATAATTGCCCGTGTCTAAAACGATATTGCCGGAATTATCGGTATAGAAATTTTTAACGGTATTCTTATTCAGCGGCTTGTCATATGTGACTCCGTTAAATGACACCGGTGTGAACCAGCCTGCATACAGCGTCAGATCTCCCGTAACAGGCGTGCTGAAATCGTAAAGTGTGGTGCAGGATTCATCGGTGTACCAGCCTGTAAATGTGTTAGTACCGTTTGTGGGGTCTGCGGGCTTTTTCAGGAGGTATTGATCATCCACTGTGTCGGTGATCTGCGAGGCACTGCCGATAACATATGTAATGGTGTGTGTGTCTATTCCGCAGCGGTTGCATTTATGATTTTCGTCAAGGTCGTGTTTTTCAAAAAATTTAACTTTTGCTTCGGAGGAGATTTTTCCTATCCTGCTGCCTTCAGAAAAATCGATCAAGCATTTATATTTTGGTGTGTAATCACGCAGGTCATACTCGTAACCGCTGAGGGCATAGTTCTTATCGAAGTCCCCATATTGAACTCTATCCGGGTAATAACATTTCACATCAAAAGAGCTTAATGTTACATTTCCTTCATTGAGGGGGGAAGAATATAAATAGTACGGATAACTGTAGGTATCGACATAAATCTTTCCCGAAACGGTAAGCTGTGAACCATCCTCGGCTTTAAAGGGTATAACATAATCTCTTACATCGAAGCCGCAGGAATATCTTTCATACGAACCATTATCATTTTTAATGTATGCGTCATCGCAGACAAGCGTTACTTCGGCATTGTCTGTGATCTTTATCTGTACGTCAATATAGCTGCCATTGATACAGTTGCTGCCGATAAGCTTGTAGCTTCCGCTTTGGCTGATAGTCAGTACAACGCTGCGGTCATACTCGTTTGAACTATCGCCCACAAGTGAAGCAGTGATACCCGCAGGGCAGGAAGCGGGGCTGCTTTTGTAGTCCATAAGCTTGCTCAGGTCGATTGTACCCACAAAATCAATGGGATCATGCTCGGAAGCAGCAAAAACCGATATAGGTGTGATAATGCCTGTCAGCTCTGCGGGCACTGCCGACGCAGCCAGCGCCGCCACGCAAAGCCAACTTACTGCGGCTCTTTTAATACGTTTTCTCTTACTTTCATTCATAAAATTTCCTCCCTTAATTTCTTTTCATATTTGCGGTAATGCTTTTCTAACGGGGGATCGCTGTTCCAGGGCTTGTTTGGGCTTGTGTAGTGGATAATGCCGTATTCCCTCCGATAACAGTCGGAAAACTGCTTATGCACCTGCGGGTCGTTGTATCCAAGCTCAATATTGGTGGTATAGTTCCATTTTATGTCAAGCATAAATATGCTTTCGTTGAAAAGCATATTCAGCACGTCCTGGTCATTGAAGATCCATTTGCGGCGGTTGAGAAGCTCCACCGCCTCCTCTGCCGAAGTAAGCTCACGGCATTTTTTCAGGTCGAACAGGGTAACGCCTGCGTTGAAATAGCGTTCAATATGAGTTATACCCATAAATTTTTCGGCATAGCCCTTGAAATTGTAGGGATAATCGTCAATGAAAAACGCCCTTTTTGTGTGCATAAAGAACCGTATATCCATTGCCTCAGCACCGCCCACAGCGTTTTTGCACAGGTCGGTATCAAAAAGCTCGGAAACATCTCCCTCAACTATGATATCGCAGTCCAGATACAGCACCCTGTCATAATTTCCGAAAAGCTCTCCGAGAATGGCAAGGCGGTAGTTGGTTTCGGCGGTGATGTATGAGCTGTGACGATCCTTTACGCTTTCGTGGAAATCGGACATATCCACAAGCCTCAGCAAACAGCAGGGGAAAGCGGCGGCTATCCTGTAAAACCGCTCAATACTCTCCTTGGGGACATTGTTTCCGAGTATGATAATGTCATAAAATCGGCTTTTGTCCGCATTGCACAGCAGGGAATAAAGTGCTACCGCAAGGTATGGAGCATAGCCCGCATTTGTGGCAAAGCAGATATTTACGGGGTCAATGGCGGGTACTATCGGCTGCATTTCATTCCTCCTTCGGAGTATTCCTGTTAATATGTAATGATCGCATTTAATTCATTATATCATAAGAAACATCAATTTGTCATCACCTTTTTGGGTGAGTATGATTT
>CAMBJF010000029.1 GCA_945867875.1 uncultured Ruminococcus sp.
AGTATTCAAATCCGCCAATGTGGGAAAGAGTTTCCGAAGCTGAGGCAGAGCCGCAAGCCATTGCCTTTTGGATATCACCCTCAGCGGCATAGCTGCATAAAAATGCTGCATGATAGCTGTCTCCGCAGCCCGTTGTGTCGATGACCTCGCTTACGGGAACGGCTTTGCAGCTGTGTTTTCTGCCCTTGTGGTATGTAACGCTGCCGTTTTCTGCCAATGTTACATTGAAAATGCAGTCATATTTCTCCGACCATTTCTCAAACACAGGCAATATATCCTCACTGCCGCTTATGAAGAAAAAATCAATATCGAGCAGCAGCTTTTCAATCTCTTCAAAATCCCGTCTTACATCAAAATCCACAGCAAGCTTAAAATCGGAACGGTCCTTCAGCGAAACGACATCTTTGTAGCTGTGGCAGTAGCAGGTCATATAAACAATATCTGAGCCGCAGACTGCCTTTCTGTCGCTTTCACTCATTGAAAAGGTTTCATCAACGCCGCCGTCCCAGGAGTTTTCCATGAAATAGCGGTCACCATTTTCGGTGAGATAAATGTGATTTGAAGCGGTTTTGCCGCCTTTTATAATATGGATATCCGATATATCGACAGGTTTGCCTTCAATTGAGCGAAGAACCTCACGTCCGCAGTCATCATCGCCTATGGCACCCATAATACTGACCTTTACATCGGGAAATTTGCAGGCATTTGCGGCAAAATTCAACGCTTCTCCGCCTGCAAGCATCTTTCCGCTTTCAACAAAAACATCTGCACACATTGTTGTCATTGAAATTATATTTGTCATAAAAATATATTCCCCTTTTTTCAGTTTTTACTATTATATCATAAGAGCACAGACAGAGCAAACGTATTACCAAAAATTCCCGCAGAAATTTCCTGCGGGAATCATATTTTACTTGTCAGTATTGATGTAGCTCTTGTAGCCGTTTAAATAAATCAGTCCCGAAATAATGGTGAGTATCGTGGATATCCAGATAAGCACCTGCTCGGTGATAACGAGCCAGCCAGCATAAGCTGAGGGATCAGCACCGAATATCACGGCGAAGAAAAGTATTGCAACTATAGCTGCCATTGTGAAAGCAGTTTTGAGCTTGCCCCATATACCTGCGGCGACTACAACGCCCTCGCCTGCGGTGACAAGTCTCAGTCCCGACACCATAAATTCTCTTGCAATAATGATTATCACGGGGACTGCTCCCGCAAGACCCATCTGAACGAAGCACACAAGTGCGGATATTACCAGCACCTTGTCAGCAAGGGGGTCAAGGAATTTTCCGAAGTTGGTCACAAGATTTCTGCTCCTTGCAATGTGACCGTCAAGGGCATCGGTAATTGAGGCGAGAATGAAAATAATCAGTGCCCAGAGGCTGCTCATAGGGACGATGTCGGTGAGCAGGAAGAATATGAAAAAGGGAACGAGGATAACTCTTGCGACCGTAAGCTTATTCGGCAGGTTCATCTACAACATCTCCAATCAGATCGTAGTCCATAATGTCGGTGATATGCACGTTTACGAATATTCCGGGAACAAGGCGGCGGTTCTTTGAGTTGAAGAATATCTTTCCGTCGATCTCGGGAGCATCGGCGGCGCTTCTTCCGAAATAGCACTCGCCGTAGCGGTCATAGCCCTCAACAACTACTTCAATGGTCTTGTCGGTGAGCTGATGATTTTTCTCGGTCATAATTACCATCTGCTGCTCCATAATGATGTCGGCACGGTGCTCCTTGGTCTCCTCGTCAAGCTGACCGTCCATAAGCGCAGCCTTCGTGCCTTCCTCGGCGGAATAGGGGAAACAGCCGAGACGGTCAAATTCCATATCCTTGACAAAATCAGCAAGCTCGTCAAACTGCTCCTCGGTCTCGCCGGGGAAGCCTGTGATGAGGGTGGTTCTGAGGATAATGCCGGGGATACGCTCTCTCAGCTTTGCGATAAGCTCTCTGAGGGTGTTTTCATCGCCGCAGCGGTTCATATTTTTGAGTATCTCGCCGTTGCAGTGCTGAATGGGCATATCTATGTACTTGACTATCTTGTCTTCCCTTGCCATAACGTCGATAAGCTCATCGGTAATTCTCTCGGGGTAGCAGTAGAGCACTCTTATCCATTTGAGCTGAGGTATTCCGCAGAGCTTTGTGAGCAGCTCGGGGAGCATTGATTTTCCGTAAAGGTCCTCGCCGTAGCGGGTGCTGTCCTGAGCGATGACAATAAGCTCTCTTACGCCGTTTTTAGCCATTTCATATGCTTCATTGTAAAGCTCTTCCATAGGCACGCTGCGCATTTTTCCTCTGATAGAGGGGATAGCGCAGTAGGAGCAGCAGTTTGAACAGCCGTCTGCGATTTTAAGGTATGAATAGAAAGAAAGTGTGGTCTGAATGCGTCCGCCTGTGAGACCGAGATTCAGCTTGCTGTCAAAGCTTGTGAGCTGATTGCCGCCCATTACCTTTTCAACGATGTCGCAGATGTGGTCGTTCGAGCCGATACCCACAACAGCGTCAGCCTCGGGTATCTCGGAAAGCACCTCGTCCTTGTATCTCTCCGCAAGACAGCCTGTGATGATTATTTTCTTTATCCTGCCCTCTTTTTTCAGCTCCGCAAATTCCAGGATAGTGTCGATAGCCTCCTGCTTTGCGGATTCGATAAAGCCGCAGGTGTTGATGATAGCCACGTCCGCAAGGGCAGCGTCACCCACAAGGTCATAGCCCTTTTCGTTTAGCTTATATAACATTCTCTCCGCATCGACCTGATTTTTTGAGCAGCCGAGAGAAACCATTCCTACTCTGATCGCCATTATTTTATCATTCCTTTTTTAATGTGATATTGCCGTATTCATTCTATTATACTACAGCGCCGTGATATTTGCAAGGTCTGCGGGAAAATTTTCGGTTAATTTTCACTTATTGCGGGATATTATTGACATTGTTTCGGGTTTGATTTATAATGAGGGTAGATTTGGACGTGAAATTTTCTGAGAAAGGACAGGCATATGAAAAAATACATACCCGAAGAAATGATTTCAAAAAGCAGATTCAAGGATTACTACGCAAAATGGAGGAGTGACGAACAAAAGCGGCTTCTTGAAATTATGGAAAGGCTGATACGGGAAAATTCCGAATATGCCGACAATAAAAATTATGGCCATATGTGCAACCTGATGACCTCTCTTGCTATGGAAACAGCTCTTGAAGAGCGGGGCAAAACACGGAGCGAGGCGCAGGACGCTGTTGCACAGGCGATGTACTCGTTCATTCAGCCAAAGATCGCCCCGATGCAGAAGCTTGCGGGCAATTCCTGGTTTGTGGGAATGTTAAAGCTCACGATGCCCATAAAATTCAGGCACACCCTGGGCTATGGCTGGGACGTGGAATTTCCCAAATGTGGGAGCGGCGTTTTTACTATGATAACCCACAAGTGCATTTACCGGCAGATATTCAGCAAATACGGTATGCCCGAGATGACGGCGATATTCTGCGAGGTGGACGATATCATGTACAGCGACCTGCCCCGTGCGGAGTTTATTTACTCCGAGCAGATAGGCAGGGGCGGAAGTATGTGCGATTATACTTTTAAGAAGAGATGATGAATTCGATAGGTTTTTATTTTGAGGAGCAATATGATGATAGTGGATTTGAGAAATTCAGATGTTGAAATCACTAAAGAAGTGATTGCCCCCGATTTTCCATATAAGGATATTATAAAAGAACAATTAAGTTCAGCAGCCTCTTTTCGAGAGAGTTACTTTGACTATATGTTTATTCATTTTGAGATCGATCATAGCTTACTTCCGTATCCGTTTCCAAAACGTGTCCCGGTTTCGATGCAATATTATTTTAAGGAGGGCTGCCCTGTTGATTTTCTGTTACATATCGTTAATGGGTATGTAAGTGTTCTGGAAATTGTGAATGTTGCAGGAGAAGAGCTTACATTTGATAAATCGGATGTAACAAAGATTTCATTTATTTTCAAAAACAACGAAGGCGATGATGTGCATTCAGAGTATATAGTGTAGTATTTCAATATTTTTGTAAGGAGGAGAATTATGGCGAAAAATGATAATGCACATTCTGTCAGGTTGATCGATAGTTTAAGAAGAAATACAGCAGACGATGCAGCTGATATCGAAAAGAAATTTGAATGGGCAAAGAATGTATGTGACAATTTAAAAGTTGTTTTATATAACTTTCCGACAGAAAGGACTTCCATATGAAAAAATATCTTGATACCACCCTTACCCCACAGGAAAGAGCAGAAGCACTTGCCGATGAAATGACCGTTGAGGAAATGGCAGGACAGCTGAGATTTGACGCTCCCGCAATAGACCGCCTCGGCATTCCCGCCTATAACTGGTGGAACGAGGGACTTCATGGGCTTGCCCGCTCGGGTACAGCCACAATGTTCCCACAGGCAATAGCTCTTGCCGCAATGTTCGACACCAAGCTTGTCAGAAAAGTGGGAGAGATAACCTCCATTGAAACGAGAGCCAAGTACAACGCCTATTCAAAGCACGGCGACAGGGACATTTACAAGGGACTTACCCTCTGGGCACCCAATATCAACATTTTCCGTGACCCCAGATGGGGACGTGGACACGAGACCTACGGCGAGGACCCGTATCTCACCGCCGAAAACGGCAAAGCGTATGTGAAAGGCTTGCAGGGAGAGGGGAAAAATCTCCGCACAGCCGCCTGCGCTAAGCATTTTGCAGTCCACAGCGGCCCCGAAGCTCTCCGCCACGAGTTTGATGCACAGGTGTCCGAAAAGGAGCTTGAAGAGACATATCTTCCTGCCTTTGAAGCCCTTGTAAAGGACGCAAAGGTTGAGGGCGTTATGGGCGCATACAACCGTGTGAACGGTGAACCCTCCTGCGCAAGTGACCGCCTTATGGACAAGCTTAAAGAATGGGGCTTTGACGGCTATTTCGTTTCCGACTGCTGGGCTATACGTGATTTTCACGAACATCATCATATTACGAATAATGCCGTGGAGTCCGCCGCTCTTGCCCTTACAAAGGGCTGTGACGTAAACTGCGGCTGTACATATGCCAATGTCCTTGCCGCTCTTGACGAGGGACTTGTTACAAAGGAGGACATCAGAAACGCCTGCGTTCATCTTATGCGCACACGGATAAGACTGGGAATGTTCGATGACAAGACCGAGTATGATGATATACCCTATGATACCGTATCCTGCCCAGAGCACAAGGCTGTGTCACTGGAATGTGCGGAAAAATCAATGGTGCTGAAAAAAACAACGGCATACTTCCCCTTGATGAAAATAAGCTCCGCACTGTTGCGGTCATCGGTCCCAACAGCGACAGCAGGACAGCTCTTGAGGGCAATTACAACGGCACTGCCGACAGATATGTCACATTTCTCGAGGGCATCGAGGACAGATTTAAGGGCAGGGTAATATATGCCGAGGGCTGCCACCTTTACAAGGACAGAAGCTCAAATCTCGCCAAGGCAGGGGATAGATATGCGGAAGCAATGGCGGCTGCGGAGGCGGCAGACATTGTTATCCTTTGCGTGGGACTTGACGCAACGATCGAGGGCGAAGAGGGCGACACGGGAAATGAGTTCTCTTCGGGGGACAAGACCGACATCAGGCTCCCCGAAAGCCAGCGCATTCTCATTGATAAGATTATGAAAACAGGCAAGCCTGTTGTTGTGGTCTGCGCAGCGGGCAGCTCGGTCAATACCGAGTGTGACCCCGACGCTCTTATACACGCCTGGTATCCCGGCTCTGAGGGCGGAAAGGCTCTTGCTGAGATACTTTTCGGTGACGTCAGCCCCTCAGGCAAGCTCCCTGTTACATTCTACGAAAGCTCGGAACTTCTTCCCGAGTTCACCGATTACTCGATGAAGAACCGCACCTACCGCTATGCCGAAAACAACGTGCTTTATCCTTTCGGTTACGGTCTTACCTATGGAAATATCCTCTGCACATCGGTGGAGTACAGGGACAATACTGCCTTTGTCACCGCCGAAAATAAAGGTGACATACCTTGCGAGGACGTTATCGAGCTTTATATCAAGGACTATTCCGAATATGCGGTGAGAAACGTGAGCCTTTGCGGTTTTGAGCGCATAAAGCTCGATGCGGGAGAGAGAATTACTGTGAAGATACCCGTTTCGGAGAGAGCATTCACCGCTGTGGGTGAAAACGGCGAAAGGAAGCGCTATGGAGACCGTTTTACCCTTTATGCAGGCACACATCAGCCTGATGAGATAAGCAGCAGGCTTTGCGGAAATGACTGCGTTTATACCGAAATAAATTTCTGATATGATATATAAAAACGAGAAATGATGAAAAGGGGAAAGCAGATTGAAGATTTTGCCTAAAAGGTATGTTAACGAAGAAGCTGTTAAACGTGCTTTAAAAATAAATTCTTTTCGCAATTTATCCAAGGATAAGGTGATGCAATTTGTATCGATGATTCCATATATAGATAAAGAGGTTGCAATTTCAATTATAAAACAATTTCCTGTTTATGCTGATTTTGGTAAGGTTGCTATAGAGCAATATACCAAAGTGTGCAATAGCATTTTAGAACTAAACAAAGAAAGCCAAAACGATGTGATAAGGGGTTATCAAACCATTCTTGATGCTCTTTCCAAACGAATGGAAAATAAAGATATTTCTGAACAGGAATACAGATCAATTACGAACGATATGATTGCTGTTGCGGACAAAATTGCTGAAGCTGATTTAAATAACAAAAAATTTCTTGAACGAATGTTAACCAAAGTCGGGTTGGGACTTTTGGGGGGTATTTGTGTAGTTGGGGCTGCAATTGGGATAAATTCTGCATTTAGTAATGGATCTTCATTGCCAGAAATTCAAGAGGAGCAAGAGGAGCAAGATGAAGAATAGCATCAGAAATTTTAATAAAATTAAGCTACAAGATTTATTATGAGCAAAATATAGGATTGTATTAGCCGCTCGATTTCTTTTCGGGTGGCTTTTATTCTTTTATGACTGATTTTTCTCTTGACAAACCCAAGAAATACAGTTATAATATGGTTAGCTAAAGCTAACGAGAGGGAAGGGAAAATTATGGATAAGATTCATTTTGATGTTGAAACGGCAGGCTTTTACGGCGCATACTGGGACTGCGGAAAGGGCACAGATGCGGGAATGATAGCGATGTTAGGCGATGACCCCGAGGATTATATGGCAAGGGGTGCGGTAAAATGGCTGCATACCTACGGCGTAAATGTTCTTACAATGTCTCCCGCAAAAAAGGACTACGGTCATCACAATTATCCCCTTGAAAGGATAGAAAAGGCTATTGCATATCTCAAATCACGGGGAATGAAGAAAATTGGCATTGTGGGAGCATCGACCACGGGAATGCTCGCACTGACGGCAGCGTCATATTACAGCGACATCACCCTGACCCTTGCCCTTACCCCAAGCGACTTTATCTGGCAGGGCTTCAAGCAGGGCAAAAGGGACGGCTGCAGAGAATGGCCAATTGAGGGCGAGTCCACCATTTCCAAGGACGGCAAGCCCCTGCCCTATATGCGCTTTGTTTACCAGCACCCCGACTACTGGCACAAGATGCAGGAATCCACCAAGGACACGGGAAATCATCTTTGTTCAAGGATCATATTCGATGACTCCGAGGCTGCTGGTCTGCTCAAGGAGGATATGATGATAAAGGTGGAAAACATAAAAGGAAAGCTTGTGCTTATCGGTGCCGAGGACGACACTCTCTGGGACACAGCCAAGTACATAAGGCGAATGGACGAAAGACTGAAAGCCAAGCCCTATGAGTGCAGCTATGAGGTGTACATTTATAAATACGGTACACATTATGTGTTCCCAGAGTCACTTTACAAAAAGCTGCTGTCCTTTGCAGCGGAGCCTCTTCTGAAAATGTTGTTCAGGTCCGCCAAGGAGCACCCCGATGAGTGCAGACAGACAAGGATCGACATTGAGAAGAATATCAACAGAGTTATAAATGAGTGGAAATGATAATGTAAGACTTATGAGCCGTCCGAAACCTCGGGCGGCTTTCATTCTGTTTAAAACACTTGCCAAATCGGGATAAATATGGTATAATATAAATATTATGTATCTGTAAAGATGTATCTGAAAGGAGAGCCACCGTGAGCAGAAATTACAGCTCTGACCCCAAGGGCAGAAAATTCATATCCGTTACAGCATTTCTGCTGACAATAGTGCTGCTTGTGCTGTTAAATATTCTTCGGCTCTATGCAATGGACAAGTTCCCCCAGTATATGCCCGATACTCAGGCGCTGCCCGTCAGGGTCATAAGCGCTCTTATGATAATCTTTGCGGCAATATACGTGGTGTTTATCGTGATGCTCCTGCCGATGTGGTACAAATCCATAAGATACGTGATAACCGATGACGAGATAATCTCCTACACAGGCATTTTCACCCGCACATACAGGATAATGAAAATATCCTCCGTTCAGCACGCTGTCAGGGTGTCACTGCCTCTGTCTAAATACACAGGTTTCAACTTCATTTTTCTCAATGCTCTTGGCAGCAATATGCCCATACTTTTCCTTTCCGACAAGGACTGCGTTGATATACTTGAACTGTTTAGGAAAAAGTACGAGGAAAAGCCTGCGCACGAGAAGCCAAAGGGGAAATATTTCGTGGAATATTCATCGGCGGAAAGCGGCTATGTTTATTCCGACAGCTCCCGGATACTGACCTCGGGGGAGATAAGCGATATTGCGGAAAATTTTGACAATGTTACTCAGCTGAGCTTTGAGGATATGACCTCCGATCAGCTGAGTTTTACGGATACAGACAAGCAGAATGAGCCCAAAATCGGCGACAAATAAGGGGGGAGCGGCTTGAAAAGACAGCACCCCGCTGCGCTTCTCGGATATACAACCAAAAACTTCTGGCTGCTGCTCATTCCTCTTATAAGAGGTCTTGCGGCGCTAAAATTTGATTTTTACAGGTGGTCACAAGGCGCAGGCTGGGATATCCTTGCGGTGACGGCGATGATAGCCATTGCGGTGATACGGTGGTATTATACGCTGTATGAATTTTCGGAGGACGGCATTTCCGTGAAAACGGGAATGGTGATGAAATATGAAACGAAGATACCCTGTCTTAACGTCAGTGCGGTAACAGGAGAGGAGAACCCTGTTCTGGCGAGGTTCGGAGCGGTAAAGGTGTATATCGACACGGACGCTGCCTCGGGCGGAAAGGCAAATGCGGACGTTAGCCTTATGGTGTATAAGGAGGACAGGGCGAAGCTTTTCAATATCCTGTCAGCTGCTTTCAGAAGTCCCGAAAACAGGGGAGACAAGCGTGAAAAGACGGGCAGCGGAATGAACTTTACCTACAAGGCATCGGCGGGGAGCCTTATTGCCTTTTCCGTTCTTTTTTCCTCCGCGCTTTCAGGCGTGGCGCTCCTTATGACGGCTCTTTCGGGAAGCACGGACATCATCGGGGACAGGCTTGAAAAGGACTTTTTCAAGGCAGTGAATGATGTTTCAGATGCGGTTACGACCCTTGCGGGCAAGCTTATTTCGGGCATATCCCCCGCAGGCGTGGCGGTCTCGGTGATAATCGGTCTGGGCTTTCTCATTTCCTTTGTTGCAAATGTGTGCAGGCATATCAATTTCACTGTCAGCAGGCGTGGAAAATGCATAATCATCACAGGGGGACTTATCGTAAAAAGAATGTACTGCCTTAACAGCAGGAAGATAAACATTGCGGATATGCGGCAGAATCTCCTGATGAAGCTTTTCGGCGTGACCTCCGTTCACGTCAACTGCACAGGCTACGGCAAGCGTAAAAACGAGTTTCCCGTGTTCATTCCCATATGCGGCGTGAGGGGCACGGAAAGCGGCGGCGTGAGAGGCCTTGACGGCATTATGGAAAAGCTGCTGACGGGATTTTCACGAAGCGAGACATATATAAATCCAAAGCTCACCTACATTATGCGCTTCATTGGTCCGCCCACAGCCCTTATTTTCGGCATACAGGCAGCCGGGCTTGTTATACTTATGATGTATCCCGTGTGGCGGGAGCTTATAGTGTTTATGACGATACTCTGCGAGATACCTGCGGTGTGGCTGTTGTTCGTAAAGGCGTGCGCCTACTGCACCAGCGGCGTTAACATCACCGCCGACAGCGTGTGCGCAAAATACTGCAAATGGTATGCGTTCCATACCGTGACAGTGCCCCTTGAAAGAGTTTCACAGATACGCATTACTCAGAATATTTTCCAGCGAATGAACCGCTCCTGCGATGTTCATATATTCACAAGCTCCGAGCATATCGGCAGCCACAGGATAAAAAGCCTGCCCATAAAAGAGGTGCAGGAGCTTATCAGAGAAAGATTCTGACAGTTGACGTATAAGGCTTTATGTGATAGAATAAAAGGGCATAGTACTTTTGAACTGAAAGGATAGAATAATATGGAAACAGTTTCCTGCTGCGGAATAATGTGCAACGAATGTCCCGTTTTTATCGCCACCGAGAGGGACGACGACAGTATGAGAAGATTTCTCGCTCTTGAATTTTCCGACGGCGAAAGAAAGTTTTACCCCAAGGACATTTCCTGCTGCGGCTGCCGCACAGTTTCCGCCGACTGCAACAAATTCGGCAAGAACTGCAAGGTAAGAAAATGCTGCAAGGAAAAACACGTATCGCTCTGTGCGGAATGCAAGGAATTTCCCTGCAAAAAGGTGGAGGAGAATATCCCCGAGGGCAGCGAGCAAAGGTATAGGCTCGAAGAGATGCACGAGGCGTGCAAAAATCTGCTTAAATAAGTTTTTTTAAAACATTTTGTTATAAAATCTGACATTTTGCTCCGAAAGTGATATAATTAAATTGCCAAAAGCAAAAAAATTATGTTAAAGGGGTAATCAATATGGCAGACTGGCATTGTCCCAATTGTGACTTTAAAAACAGTGATAACAGCAAGACCTGCATTTCCTGCGGAGCAGAACGCCCCAGAACTGAAATAAATATCGGTGCCAAGGAATGGGAATGTCCGAAATGCGGACATAAAAACAGCCCTGACCACACTGTTTGTTTCAGCTGCGGCACTCCGAAATCTGGCGGCAGCGAAGAAAGAATGTCTTCGGGGACAAAAGTAAGCGGCAAAACTGCATTTATATGTATTGCTGCTGCGCTTGTAATTTTTGTGGGCGTGTCTGCGAAGAACGCAGAAAAACCGAAAACCGATTCATATTCCCGAACATCGGTCTCCACTTCTGCAAAGCCTGCATATACCACGGCTGAAACGAAAAAATCATATACATATGACTATACGCCAAGCTATACTCAGAGCGTTTCCTCGGATTCCGCTGCGCTCAGAACGGCAAAAGCCTACCTTGCAGTTATGCCTTTCTCTCACGACGGACTTATAGCCCAGCTTGAATATGAGGGCTATTCACATTCCGAGGCGAAAGATGCGGCTGACAACTGCGGTGCTGACTGGAAAGCGCAGGCTGTTCTCAAAGCAAAGGACTATCTCGAATATTCCCCCTTTTCACGGGACGGACTGATAGATCAGCTCGAATATGAAAAATTTACACGCTCCGAAGCGGAATATGCGGCAGATCACTGCGGCATTGATACAGGTTCGGAAGCCTGCGAACAGGCAAAAAGCTATCTGAGATATTCCGCCTTTTCAAAGCAGGGGCTTATAGAGCAGCTTGAATATGAGGGATATTCCACTGCGGAAGCCACGGAAGCCGTTGAAAAATGCGGTGCTGACTGGAACAGACAGGCAGAGCTTAAAGCAGAGCAGTATGTGGAATATATGGATTTTTCCTACAGTGAGCTTGTTGACCAGCTTGAATATGAGGGCTTTACCCATTCACAGGCAGCACACGGAGCTGAATATGCTTTATACTGATAAAACTGCACTTGACAAATCCAAAAAACTCCGCTATAATAAAAAACAGAATAAAAGGGAATGACGTTCTCCCTGTGAGATTACATATCTCCGAACCGCTTTAAAAAGCTGATGACATCTGCATTTTTACGCAGATGCTGTCGGCTTTTTTATTTTTCAAAAGGAGTGTTTTTATGCTTTTTTCACTTGGCATTATTTTTCTCGTGGGGCTTTCCGCAGCCGAGATCATCAGGCGCTTAAAGCTGCCGAGAATTATCGGTATGCTCGCCGCAGGAATTGTGATAGGGCCATATGTACTTGACCTTATCGACCCCACGGTTCTGGGAATATCCTCTGAGCTGAGGCAAATTGCCCTTATCATCATACTTATAAAAGCGGGGCTGTCCCTGAATCTGTCAGACCTTAAAAAGGTTGGCAGACCTGCGGTGATGATGTCATTTGTCCCCGCAAGCTTTGAGATACTGGGGTATGTCTGCCTTGCGCCGACGCTCTTTGACATAAGCCGCTCCGAGGCAGCTGTAATGGGAGCAGTGCTGGCGGCTGTATCTCCTGCGGTGGTGGTGCCCCGAATGGTGAAGCTTATGGAGGAAAAGCGGGGCACTGAAAAGAGCATTCCGCAGATGATACTTGCGGGGGCGTCCTGCGATGATATTTTCGTAATCACCCTTTTCTCAGCATTTGCGGCAATGGCGCAGGGGGAGAGTGCGGACATTTCAGGTATGCTCAATGTGCCCGTGTCAATTATCCTCGGCGTTATAGGCGGAGCGGTCTGCGGATATCTCTTGTACCTGCTCTTTGACATTTCACGGAAAAAGGGGCAGGATATGGGCAATACGGTGAAGCTTATCGTCCTGCTTTCCGTGGCATTTGTGCTGATGTACACCGAAACGGCGCTCAAAAGCTATGTGGCATTTTCAGGACTTCTTGCCGTCACCGCAATGGCTTGCACGGTAAAACTCAAAACAGATGAGAGCGTCTGGGGACGGCTGGGAGCAAGCTATGGTCAGCTGTGGGTAGCCGCAGAAGTGCTGCTTTTCGTGCTGGTGGGAGCGGCTGTGGATATCCGCTACACCCTCGCTGCGGGCATTCCTGCGGTGATAATGATATTTGCGGCGCTTGTGTTCCGCTCTGTTGGCGTGCTCGTGTGCCTTGCGGGAACAAAGCTCACAGCAAAGGAACGGCTTTTCTGCGTTATCGCATATCTGCCGAAAGCCACGGTGCAGGCGGCTATGGGCTCTGTGCCCCTTGCAATGGGGCTGTCCTGCGGAAATATCGTGCTGTCCGTGTCGGTGCTCGGGATAATCATAACGGCGCCCCTTGGAGCTATTGGTATTGATTGCACTTATAAGAAACTTTTGGAGGATAATAGGTGAAATTGTAATGTGAATTTATCTTTAAAGTATATTATATTGACATTTTGTGGAAGGTCAGGTATAATAAATGTAAAGAATAAAGGTATCAGTCATTAAATGAGGAGGCGGTATGTTGGATAAAAAAACAGTTTTAAGACTTATCGGTTCTCTTTTGATTTTCATTATTTTTATTGCTTCGCCATTTATACTTTTTGTCAGAGCAATGCTTTTTTTTATTTGACGACAGTGCATTTGGAATGTTTATCAGACTGTTTAATATGGCTGCACTGCCTATTGAGATATTGTCAGTTGGTATTATAAATTTGATCGGTTTTTTAATTCTGAAAAAAGAAAGCAAATTGAAACAGGTCTCTTTGATTTATCTTTTGCTTCAGACAATTACCTCTGTTATTATGACTGTATATTTCTATCTGAAGGATAGTGGGATAGCCGGCGAAAGTGTTGTCATCAATGATATAGTAAAGCCGGAATCATACATATTTCATTCGTTTGTCTGGTTAAGCTTGTCTTGTATAGCATCATTTGGTGTTGTTTTAATTTTTTATTGCGTTGATAATTTAAAGAGGACTTATTCAAAAAATATTGAATAGCATATACATAAGGGACTTTCAGGTCTTACAAAGTGCGGACACTGCGAAAAAATCCCATAGACCTCTCACATAAGGCCTATGGGATCTTGTCGTTTATATATCCTTATTTTCAAGTATCGCCGCCGATGTATCCATAAGGTCATTAAAAACCCCTGCACCAATCTTTCGTGAAAGCTTTTTGCGAGCCTCGGAAAATCTCGGTACACGGCTTCCGAGATTGTGGCAGTCACTTCCAAGCGCCGCAATGCCGCCGCTTTTTAAAAGCTTTGACGCAAGGCGGAATGATGGCGCAGACATTATTGAGTCGCAGTTTATCTGTGCGGGAGCAATGTCGAGAAGCTCAAAAAGCGTTTCTTCCCCTGCATATGCCGCATATCTTTCAATATGGGCAAGCACGGGTCGCACACGTCCGCAGGCAGCAAGGCTCCTGAAGCTGTCGGTGACATTCTGTGTGAGCTGTGTATAGGGCAGCTCAATGAGTATATAGTCGGTTCCGCTTATGCAGAGTTTTTCAAGGTCGGGGTCATTTGCAAGGGCAGTGGTAAAATATACCTCTGCGCCCATAATTATTTCGGGGATATGGGTTATCCTCTCGGCGGAAAGGTATGAGCGTAGCTCGCTGTAAGCCTTGTCACGCCTTGCGATAAAGTCGGAGATGCTCTCGTCATAGCGGTAGAAATGGGAGGTGGATACTGCGTGGGTCACACCCTGTTCGTATAGCTTCACAAGCATCTGAGCGGCAGTTTTGCAGTCAGTGGGGCCGTCATCAAAGGCAGGCATTATGTGGGTATGAAAATCTATGATTTTTTCGGGTGCGGTGCGCATTTCCCAAGATCTCCTTTCGGATTTATACTCTGTAACTCTAATTATACACCTTTATTTTTGACAGTTTTTGGATTGTCAACAAAACTTCTGTAAACTTATACTATATATTTGACATTTTCTATAGTTTGGGGTATAATAAGGGTAATCATATACACCGAAAGGAAGTTATCATAAATGAGCGATTGTTCACACAACTGTTCGTCCTGCGGCTCGGAATGCGCTGAGAGAAAATCCCCTCAGAGTTTTATCGAGAAGCTTGGCGAGGGCAGCAGCGTTAAAAAGGTCATCGGCATCGTCAGCGGCAAGGGCGGCGTCGGAAAATCTCTTGTAACAGGTCTGCTTGCTTCTGAATTTGCAAAAAAAGGCGCACACACTGCTGTGCTTGATGCGGATATAACAGGACCCTCTATCCCCAAGATGTTCGGAACTGACGAAAGGGCAACAGGCAGCGAAAAGGGACTTATCCCCGTTCGCAGCAAGGGCGGCGTTGACATTATGAGCATAAACCTGCTCCTTGAAAACCCCTCCGACCCTGTTATCTGGAGAGGTCCTGTTATTGCAGGCGTGGTAAAGCAGTTCTGGAATGAGGTCATCTGGAACGATGTTGACTATATGTTCGTGGATATGCCTCCGGGAACAGGCGACGTGCCTCTTACAGTTTTCCAGTCTATCCCTCTTGACGGCGTTATCATCGTAACATCGCCTCAGGACCTTGTTTCAATGATCGTTGGCAAGGCTGTGGGTATGGCAAATATGATGAATATACCCATTCTCGGAATAGTTGAGAATATGAGCTATGCACAGTGTCCCGACTGCGGCAAAAAGCTTTATCTTTACGGCGAGAGCCATATTGATGAGGTCGCTGCGGGATATGGTCTCAAAGTCCTTGGCAGACTACCCATTGACCCCGCTATTTCTTCCGCCTGCGACAGGGGAGATGTGGAGAGCATAGAGGACAAATGGCTTGCCGATGCGGTTTCAGCCGTTGAAAAGGCTCCTGCTTCAAAGAAAGAATAAGCATATTTCATCATTCCCCGAACGGTGGGGCAGATGCTGCCTTGCTGCTCCGGGAATGATGTCATTTCATAAACAGTTTTTTAACAATTGTTAATATCAAAATGGGCTTGACAGCCGTGGATTTATAGGTTATAATACTAATATGGAATAATTTTTTGACAGGAACAGCCTGATACTATTTGAATGATTATTACGGGCAGCCGGCTTGCAGTTTGTTAAAAAAATCACAATGTATATTGTTTTTTTTAAGCATTTTTTGCAAGCTGCCTTGAATGATTATTCATTTTAGTCCTGCTTTTGTTAAAAATAAAATCTAAATAAAGGAGTTTTGAAGTATGGCACTTACAAAAAATCCCAACGTACTCAAGTGGGTCGATGAAATGGTCGCTCTCACAAAGCCTGATAAGGTAGTATGGATCGACGGCTCCAAGGAGCAGCTCGATGCTCTTACCGATGAGGTTTGCTCTCTCCCCGAGGGCAACAGAGACAAGATGTACAGACTTAACCCCGAGAAGCTTCCCGGCTGTCTGTATCACAGAACTCTCCCCAACGACGTTGCACGTGTTGAGGACAGAACCTTTATCTGCACAAAGACCAAGGAAGGCGCAGGTCCTACAAACAACTGGATGGATCCCGCTGAGATGAAGGCAATGCTCACTCCTCTTTATGACGGCGTTATGAAGGGCAGAACAATGTATGTTATCCCTTATTCTATGGGACCCATCGGTTCTCCTCTCGCTAAGGTAGGCGTTGAGCTCACCGACTCTATCTACGTTGTTCTCAATATGAACATTATGACAAGAATGGGCGTTCAGGCTTTCGAAAACCTGGGCGACACCTCCGATGACTTCGTAAGAGGTCTCCATTCCAAGGCTGACGTTGATCCCGAGAAGAGATACATCGTTCAGTTCCCTGAAGAGAATACAATTTGGTCCATCAACTCCGCATACGGCGGAAACGTTCTCCTCGGCAAGAAGTGCTTCGCTCTCCGTATCGCTTCCTTCCAGGGCAAGAACGAAGGCTGGATGGCTGAGCATATGCTTATCCTCGGCGTTAAGAAGCCCGATGGCGACATCAAGTATATCACAGCTGCATTCCCCTCTGCCTGCGGTAAGACCAACCTCGCAATGCTCATTCCTCCTAAGGCTTACAAGGATAAGGGCTATGAGATATTCACCGTTGGTGATGATATCGCTTGGATGAAGCCCGGCGAGGACGGCAGACTTTACGCTATCAACCCCGAGAACGGCTTCTTCGGCGTTGCTCCCGGTACAAACGCAAAGTCCAACTACAATGCTCTTGCCTCCACTTCCAAGAATACGATCTTCACAAACGTTGCTCTTAACAATGCTGATAACACAGTATGGTGGGAAGGTCTCGACAAGAATCCTCCCGAGGACGCAACTGAGTGGAAGGGCGCTAAGGTAAACGGCAAGGAATATACTTCCGTTATCGGTGCAGACGGCAAGCCTCAGAAGCTCGCTCACCCCAACTCCAGATTTACAGCTCCCGCTGTTAACTGCCCCTGCGTATCTCCCGAGTTCAACAATCCTAAGGGTGTTCCCGTTTCCGCTATCATCTTCGGCGGAAGAAGAGAGAGCACAACTCCTCTCGTATATCAGGCTAAGGACTGGACACACGGCACATACATGGGCTCTGCTGTTTCTTCCGAGACAACCGCAGCAGCTACAGGTGCAGTAGGCGTTCTCCGTCACGATCCTATGGCTATGAAGCCCTTCATCGGCTACAATGTTGGTGACTATTGGGCACACTGGCTCGAAATGGGCGAGAAGCTCGGCGACAAGGCTCCTAAGATATTCAACGTTAACTGGTTCAGAAAGGACGCTGAGGGCAACTTTATGTGGCCCGGTTTCGGCGACAATATGAGAGTTCTCGACTGGATCATCAAGAGATGCGAAGGCACTGTTGATGCTAAGGAAACTGCTATCGGCTTCCTTCCCAACGCTGAGGACATCAACATCGACGGTCTCGAGAACGAGGGCAAGCCTATGACTGTTGCTGACATTCAGGCTCTCCTCGATGTTGACAAGGACCTCTGGAAGAAGGAGATCGCAGGTATGAGAGAGTACTACAACGACCTCAAGTCCAAGGGTGCTCACATTCCTGAGGCTCTTTACAAGAAGCTCGATCAGATCGACGCTGATCTTGGCTGATTAAGTCTTAAATAAAATTTAAGCGATCCCCCTTGCAGTTTCTGCAAGGGGGATTTTTTTAGGAGTTTCATAGTGCCTTTTTACAGTTATTGACATTAAAAGAATATTAATTATTCTACTTGACAATTTTCTTGCTATAGTGTATAATAT
>CAMBJF010000030.1 GCA_945867875.1 uncultured Ruminococcus sp.
TAATAAATCAAATGCTGCAATCAGATTTTTGCTTTTTCCAAACCAATAATTGTGATGAAATGATCAAATCGCAAGAAATGAACATTCATACAGGATAATCCGCACATTTTTACTTGAATACAACAGCCGCATATGGTAGAATATCTGTAATATAATATAGATTATTTTTGTGCGGAGATGATATTTATGATAAGAATAGCAGATACAGAAAACGGCAAGGTCAGGGGACTGCCCGCTGCTGACCCGAGGGTGACATCATTCAAGGGTATTCCATTTGCTGCACCGCCGATCGGAGAAAATCGCTGGCGTGCGCCTCAGCCCTGCAAAAACTGGGACGGCATACTTGATGCATATACCTTTGCGCCTATTTCTATGCAGGACATTCCGGGGATTGGCACGGACATTTACTGCCGTGAATGGCACGTTGACCCCGATATACCTATGAGCGAGGACTGCCTATATCTTAATGTCTGGACAAATGCCAAAAGCACAGATGACAAGCTGCCTGTTCTTGTGTGGTTTTTCGGCGGCGGCTATCAGTGGGGATATACCTCCGAAATGGAGTTTGACGGTGAACGTCTCGCAAGGCAGGGAGTTGTGGTGGTGACGGTAAACTATCGTCTCGGCGCATTCGGATTTCTTGCTCACCCTGAGCTTTCAGCCGCTCAGCCCGACGCTCCCTGCAATTTCGGCAGCCTTGACCAGCAGGAAGGACTTCGCTGGGTCAAAAGAAATATCGCCTCTTTCGGCGGCGACCCGAATAATATCACCATTGCCGGACAATCCGCAGGGGGCGGAAGTGTTCTTGCTCAGATGGCGTGCAAAGCTAATGAGGGGGATTTCAATAAAGCGGTAATATTCAGCGGAATGTTCCGAAGTCCCTATGAACCTAATCCCTTCTTCATTCCTCGTTCCCTTGAACAGGCAGGAAAGCTTGGCGAAGAATTTTTCAGCTTTATGGGCATTTCTTCACTTGAGGAGGCAAGAAAGCTGGATGCCCGATTTATCAGAGATAAATATTCCGAGTTCAGAGGCGCAAAAAATGTTATGTTCTGCATTGTACGGGACGGGAAATTCTGCATGGGAGACGCTATGAAGGCATTCTATTCGGGAGAACGCATCAGAGTACCCGTTATGGCAGGAAATACGGGAGATGAATTTGTGGATGGCATAAGTGCCGAAAATATTGACGACCTCAGAAACAAAGCGAAAAAATATTTCGGCAATAATGCGGATAAATTCCTTTCATTTAACGAAGCGGTGAACAAAACTGCTTGCGGATATGCAGCTGTCAGTCACCCCGAGATAGGCGTAAAATCTGCGTTTATCAGTGAGAGCAGACTTGAATGCCCTCGTGACTGCTATTATTATCGGTTTATGCCCGATATTCCCGGCGATGACCACCCCGGAACATTTCATTCGGTTGATCTCTGGTTCTTTTTTGAGACTCTTGCAAAATGCACACGCCCCTATTCCGGCAGGCATTATGACCTTGCAAGACAGATGAGCAGCTACTGGATAAACTTCATCAAAACGGGAGATCCCAACGGTATGGACAGCAACGGCGAGCCACTCCCTCATTGGGATAATTATACCGACAAAAACAGAGCCGAAATGCTCTTTACATCTGACGGCGCAAAGCCCGCCGAAACCGAAAGCGAATTTACATCATTCCTGATAAAAGAAACTATCGGGAGAGAAAACGGAGGTATCACAAAATGAGTAAAAAACCTGCTTATAATCCTTATCTGCCAAGCTGGGAGTATATTCCCGACGGAGAGCCTTATGTTTTCGGAGACAGAGTTTATGTCTACGGCTCTCACGATTTTTATAACGGCTATGTTTTCTGTATGGGTGATTATATGTGCTGGTCGGCTCCTGTGGATAATTTGGGAGACTGGCGGTGCGAGGGTGTTATTTACGGACGCTGCGACGATCCTATGAACAAGGAAGGTAAGATGTGTCTTTATGCCCCCGACGTGACTGTTGGTCCCGACGGACGGTACTATCTGTATTATGTTCTTGACAAGGTTCACGTTATGTCTGTTGCAGTATGCGACACACCTGCGGGCAAGTTTGAGTTTTACGGATATGTACATTATCCCGACGGAACAAGGCTTGGCGAACGTGAGGGAGACGAGCCCCAATTCGACCCGGGAGTTATCACCGAAGGGGAAAACACATATCTTTACAGCGGCTTCTGCGGAAAGGGTGACAAGAGCAGAACAGGCTCAAGAGCCGTTATCCTTGACAAGGATATGCTGACCGTTAAGACAGACCCTGTCACCGTTATCCCGGGCTGCGAATACAGCAGCGGAACTTGCTTTGAGGGACACGCCTTTTTTGAGGCTTCGTCAATACGCAAGGTGAATAACAAATATTATCTCATATATTCCTCCGAAGTTATGCACGAGCTTTGCTATGCGGTCAGCGACAGTCCTCTTGAGGGCTTTGAATACGGCGGTGTGCTCATCAGCAACACAGATCTGCACATTGACAGCTACAAGCCTGCCGAGCTTCCGATGGCAGCGGGTGCCAACAATCACGGCAGCATTATAGAGATAAACGATAATTGGTACATTTTCTATCACCGCCACACAAACGGTACATGGTACAGCAGACAGGGCTGTGCGGAAAGGCTTGAGCTTAATGCTGACGGGTCATTCACTCAGGCTGAAATGACCTCCTGCGGACTGAATGGCGGTCCTCTTGAGGGCAAGGGCGAATATCCCGCATATCTTGCCTGCAACCTGTTCACCGAAAAGCATTCACTATACATCGGTGAGGAGGGCGCTCCGAAAATCATGCAGGACGGCAGAGACGGTGACGAGGAAACAGGCTACATCGGCAATATCACAGATGGTGCAACAGCAGGATTCAAATATTTTGACTGCAGAGGTGTGAGCAGGATATCCGTTACCACGAGGGGCTATGCTCAGGGAAGATATGAAGTAAGGACGAAATGGGACGGAGATATCCTTGGGGAGATATGTGTAGAATTTAGCAATATCTGGGAAACAAAGAGTGCTGATATCAGGATTCCCGATGGCGTAAATGCAATTTATCTCACTTTTAGGGGAAGCGGTAATTCTATGTTAAGATCCTTTACTCTTGAGTGAAATGGATCTGTGATCTGATACCCGATCAGTTTATTATCATTATTTTCTTCCATGAATGTAAAAAGCCGACACCATGAAGTGCCGGCTTTTTTAATTCCGAAAACCGTAAGAAATCTCGGATCATTTCATAAATACAAACTCTATCAGCTCGAACAGACTTCTGTCCTTGAAATAATCTGCTGTCCAGCCGTGATAATCGGTTGATATCTTAAAATATACCGCATGCCTGCCCGTAACAGCCTTGACAACAGCCTTTACAACTCCGCTGTCATGACCGATATCGCAGACGCCTATCTCCTCATCATCGGCAAAAATATGCATATGACAGTTGCAGCCTGTTCCGTTAACTTTAGCTGCAAATTCCATTGTTTTGCTTGAGAAGTCCTCACCGAAATCATAATATTTGTATCCGATAACATCACCGTCGTGAATGTTCATTATTACCCGTTCAAAGACATTTCTTTCGGTAATGAACGCCCTGCCCTTCAGTACGCAGGCAATATCCGCAGGAGTTATCTCATATGGGTCTAAGCTGTCCGCAAATCCGAGAGATGTGGCTTCAACAGGGGGGATAGTACCGTCGGGAAGTATCTCGATCTTCTCCACACAGCCACGTCTTGACATAATTGTGCCATTGGTCATTCTGTGATAGAAAACATACCACTGACCGTTTATGCAGGCAACAGAGCCGTGGTCGTTGCCGCCGGGATAATCTTCTCCGCTGTCAATGATATATCCCCTGTAGGTGAATGGCCCTGTGGGACTGTCAGAGGTGGCATATGCAAGCCTGCTGCAGTGCTTGGGAGAATATATCATATAATATGTGCCGTTTATTTTTCTGGGTGAGCATGCCTCAAAGAAAAGAGAATCCTCTTCGCTGAAATTGCCTTTTTCGGTAGGCTCACAGGGAATAAAATGCTCTATGCAGGTATTGTCCAGCACTTCGTACATGTTATCACTGTTAAGCTCTGCGAGAAATGACCGCAGATATCCGCAGTATAAAAATGTGCGGCCGTCATCGTCCACAAGCACTCCGGGGTCAATAAAGATACCGCCGCAGCAAATCTCATCGGACATCGTATATTTATACTTTGACACCAGCGTAAAGGGACCTTCGGGTCTTTCGCTTACGGCAACACAGCCCTTTGAATTTGCAATATATGCGTAAAGATAATATTTTCCGTCCTTTCCGAGAACGACATCGGGAGCGAAAAGACGGGATTCTGCTGTACCCCAGTCAATGTCGGAAGGGTGATCTCTGTCGGCAGCGGTGTGGAAAATATCGCCGTGACATACCCATTTGGTCGGGTCGGAAACGGGTGCGCTCCAGCACTTTAATACATAATCGCAGAACTCATCTGCGCCCGCAGAGTCATGGGAGCCGTAAATGTAAATTCTGTCACCGAATACTCTCGGTTCGCCGTCGGGAATGTATTCCCATCTTGGAAGATATGGATTCATGATTTATCGTCCTTTCTGATTATTGTTTCTTAAAAAACTATCCTCCGCAAGCTGCAGCCTCGGAGGATAATTTTGTTGGAGAGGAAAAAGAAATGAAGTGAACGTTGTTAAATAACAGGGTAATATCAGATAACAATAAATATCGTTTATTGAAGATGTTTACTGTAATTATATTATAGCTGATCGAGACAGATATTACCAATCATAAATTGCGTTATGCAGATATATTATTGCGCAATTCAGCTTTATATCACTTGAAGATTACCTGGAAAAGGTCATACAGATGAGGCTTAACGCTTGTATGGTCATGTCCTGTACCATGAAGGACCTTTACAGTATGCTCCACACCATTACCTTCAAGCAGCTTGCAATAGCTTGCGGGAGAATCCGCAACAACACCGTCACTGTCTGAATATGTGATATACACAAGTCTGGGCTCGCTGCCCTCGGTAACAGAAAGCTCACTTTCCTCTATCTGTCCCGGGTGCATAGGCGAACCGGGTATCTCAACAAGTCCCGGTGCAGGGCATACAGCACCAACATATGAAAACAGGTCAGGTCTTGTGAAGCCGATAAACAGCGATTCTCTGCCGCCCATGGAAAAGCCTGTGATAGCTGTATTTTCCCTGCCCTTTTTAACGGAATAGTTCTCCTCGATGAAGGGCATAAGGTCGGTGGAAAGATCGTTTATGAAGTTGTCATAGGCAAGGGAATTTTCAAGGTCCATACCTGTACATCTGGGCATTTCCTTGCTGGTGAAAATGTATGGCAGAACCACTATCATCTCCTCAGCCTTGCCTTCCAAATAAAGCTCGGTAAGCATACGGGGAATACCTACGATATCTCTTGCCATCCATTCCTCGGTGTCCCAGAAGCCGTGAAGTATGTACAGAACAGGATATTCCTTATCCTCGCTGTAGTCGGGAGGAAGAAGGATATTCACTCCTGTTTCACGTTCAGCCGTATTTGAATAATAGCTCTTGTATTCAAATGTACCGTAAGGCTCAACAGCTGTTTCAGCATATTCTGACTCAGCTATGGTCTTTGACGCCCATTCAAAATAGCTTTTTTCGGAAGAAGATGTTTCTGCATTTGTTTCTGCATTTGTTTCTGCAGTTGTCGCTGCTTCGGTCTCATTGACCTTTGTTTCGGATGAGGCAGAGGTATCGCTCACAACGGCAGACGTACTTCCGCAGGCTGCAAATCCTGCAATTGCCATTATCATGGATAAAATGCTTCTTGCTTTTTTCATATTATTTTTTCCTTTTTTAAGGTGGATATTTATTATAGGTTTATTGGCAGCAATGCCGATTCGGATAATCCCACCGAGATAAGCAGACGCCGCTCCTAAAAAGGAATGAGCACATATCATTTTGGAGCACAATGATATGTGTTCATATGATCTGAAGATTCACCGATGAGTTATCTGCACATGGCTGCCGACGAAGGATCTTTGCAGCGGGACAAGCAGATAATTCATGAGGTCATTGGCATTTCAATATCATTATATCAACATTATATATCATTTTCCTGAATACAGACTTAATTTTTGAATATTATTGATCCCCCAATTAACTATTGAATTTTCTGCTTGCCCCGCTGCCGAAATACATCGTCAGAAAGCCTTGAAATATCCGCATATTCCTGCGGCTTTCTTCCTAGTCTTTCGACAGCGGTTCTTCGCATAAATTTTCATCAGTTAATTGGTAGAGCAATAGTTCAGATCACAGAAGCCAAAATTATCATTTCCCATGATCCTTTAGTATTATCGGAAAAGAGACCTGTCCTCACAGGAAATGCGAGCGGATATGTAAATGATATTACCGACAAGCGATTACACCACGAAATATATATGTCCGATGCAAGAAAGGTTGTTCCCGAAAAATGGAAAACAGTCATCAGACACCCGATAAGGAAATTGTAATACCTATCCATAATCGTTCTATAGACAAAACCGACAGATGACGGACAGATGACGAATGTGATAATTTTATTTATCGAATGATCTGAAATCTGAAAAATCCGCATATCCTCCTGCCGATTCGGTTGAGTACATAAATAACCCTACTCTGCAGCCTGTAAAATGATCCAGGGTAAAGAATAATTTATGTATCTCCCCAAGCTGTTTTCTTTCGCCGTTTTCAATATAGAAAAGAACAGCCTCGTCTTTCATATCCTCAAAATCAGCGGAAATTCCAACGGTCAGAATGCGGTCATTAAGCGGAATGCTTTTCTTTAAAACAGTTCCGTCCTTTCCCATAGAATTCATTTCGATGTATTTATTTCCGTCCCTCACAGCCGCACCTATCCATGCATAGCAGCCCTGCAGTGCGCATATTCCTGCAAAATCCCCATCGCTTAGTCCCTTTGTGTCGATAGTGACCGTTGCAGTGCAGCGTGGAAATGTCATACGCTGAGTCAGCGTGTTTTTTGCCTGTAAAAGATCACTGACCACCTTCCCCGAAATAATTCTGTAAAATCCCTTTTGACGGTCAAAGAAATATAATTTATCATCGGGTTCGTGATTAAACTGCCAGCATGGCATTATTGCGTCACCTTTAAAATCGTCCGATGAGGTGAGCGGAGCATAGTTATATCCCGTTCTTGTAGATGATATCTCAAAGCTTTCGGGTATCCTTCCCTTATCCCCGAAAACAGGTCTGCCGTTTTCCCACGAAACAGGGATCAGTACGGGTATTCTGCCCACAGCGCCTCTGTCCTGAAAGAGAATGGCATACCATTTTCCATCGGGAGTATCAACAATACCACCCTGTGCAACTCCCTGACCGCAGTATCCCATAGTATCCTCAAGGCAGTCGCCGCCCGTGAATTCCCCATTTATGCTGTCTGATGAGAAGCAGGCTTCGCAGCGCATCCATCTGTCGGGACGGGAATGGATAAAGAAAACATAATATCTTCCGTTTATTTTGTAAATGTGCGATCCTTCATAACCCAGGACCTGATTATCCTTGTCGAATAATATTCTTCTGTGAACGCCGTTCTTTTTGGGGGCGGACAGGTCATTTTCAAGCTCTGTCAGCCATATCTCCTTGTTTCCGTAAACAATATATATTCTGCCGTCATCGTCAAAGAGCAGGGAGCAGTCATGATAAAACCCTTCAATGGTGCTTTTTTCCCATTTGCCGTATATATCATCTGATGTGTAAAGATATGTTTTGTGAGTGTCATTACAGGAGAAGCAGACATAATATTTTCCGGTATGGTGTCTGAGACAAGCTGCCCACATTCCCATACCGTAAATATTACCGCCTTCAAGCTTCTGAGCGGGAGTATTGTCAAGGGTTTCGCAGACAAAGCAGGCGTGTTCCCAGTTCAGAAGATCGTAGGAACGGAGAATTTCACAGCAAGGGAAGAAATGCATTGTAGTAGAGACCATATAGTATGTATCGCCCACCCTTATAACATCGGGGTCGGGATAATCGAGAGATATGATCGGATTTATGTTTTCATTTTTCAAAACGATTCACCTTCCGTATATCGTTTATATAATAACTTGCCGCAAAGCCTTTTATCTGCAAGGCTATGCGGCAATTGACATTATTATTTTATTTTTGATTCAGAGCTTATTCGTTCTGAGCCTTTTTGAGTCCTTCAACAACCTCTGCAACGAGTACATCAAGGGCACCGGAAAGCTCTTCTCTTGTGGTAGACCACTCAACACCGTGGAGAGCTGCGTTAAGACCAACGCTCTTGTTTGCATTGGATGTGGTGAGGCTTTCGATCTCAGATGACATACCGCCTGCAAGGTCAACAACAGGGTACTGACGAGCAAGGTCGTTTATCTCATAAAGATGATCGATAACATCCTGAGACCACTTGAAATCTTCACGGCACTGCTTATCGTTAACTTCTCTTGCGCCCTCATCAACAGCAGCAGCAAGTCCGCACTCAACATAAAGAGCAACACCGAGAGGATTCTGAGCACCCTTTGTCATACAGAAGCCATCAAGTACAGCTGCCTGCCAGGGATGTTCTGCATCAGCAGCATTGGGAACGGGAGCTATACCGAGATTCTCGGCAGGGATCTTTGTAGACCAGGTTTCGGGAGGATTTCTGACAGCCCATGAACCTGTGATAAAGAACAGTTCTCTGCCTTCACCCATGAAATGGGGCTGCTCAGTCCAATCGTAAAGACTCTTGTCCAAAACAAGACCCTTGTTATAAAGATTAAGCATATTGTTCATTGCACGTTCGATCTTTTCACTGTTCATATTAACGACAATATTTCCGTCCTTAGCTTCAATTAAAGCCTCTCCGCCGGAACGGTAGAGAGCAAGCTCAGACCACCAGCCGTCAAGACCTACATTGTTATCGGGATCAGATTCAATAAATGTCTGGAGCATATCAGAGAATGTATCCCAGTTCCACTTGCCTGCCTCGTAAAGCTCCCAGGGATCGTCAAAGCCGTATTCTTCAATGGTCTGCTTGTTGTAAAGAACAACAGCATCTGCGGAAACGCCGGAGATAAGAGCATAGTGCTTTCCGTTGAAGTTGTACTTATCCATAGCTACCGCAACATCAGACCAAAGCTCGCTGTTAAGATCAATGTAATCATCAACAGGCTGGAACATTCCGCTGATTACGCCCTTAGGAAGAGATTCTTCATCACGGGGGAAGAAGTCAACGCCTGTGCCGCCCAGAACGTGGGTGCTGAGATCGGAGTAACGAGTTTCCCATGTGGTGGGGATCCACTCGATCTTTCCGCCGTACTTTTCCTGGAACATACCGAGCTGTACGGGAACAGATACGCCTTCAGCGGGGTTGATATCCCAGTGGCTGAGGAACTTGATAGTCTTGTTTTCAAGCTCTTCGTCACGGAGAAGTGCGGTTGCACCGCTGACTGCCTCTACTTTCTCACTTGCCATGGTAGCAGTAGTGGTTTCGGCTGTGGTGGCAGCTTCTGTAGCCTGTTCAGTTGGAGCATCATTGCCGCCCGGTGCAGTTGTAGCTGTATCTCCGCCGCCGCAGGCTGTAAGACCCAGAGCGAACGTAAGTGCGGATATTCCTGCTACTGTCCTTTTAAAGTTTTTCATAAAAATACCTCCATATTTTAAATTTGCTAAATTTGGTTATTCCAGATTTTTAACGGCTTCGATCATTCCGTCAAATGCAGGCTTTCTGCTTAGATCGTCATTGAAGATAAGCGGGTATGTTGATGAGAGCCATGAATCTGTATCGCTTATTCCCCAAAGAGTAACGCTTGTGATCGGAACGCCGTTTTTACGGAGCTTCAGTATCTCTGACATAAACTCCTTATAATATTCGCCCTGTTCCTGCTGCCAGTCGTCGCCTTTGCCCCTGCATACATCAAGCTCGGTCACGTTTATCTCAAGTCCCAGCTCGTCGTAATATTTCTGCAGGGCAGCCATATACTGTGATATGCTTATATCAACATTTATATGTGACTGCATTCCCATTCCGTCGATATTGCCTGCTTCCACAACAGGACGGAGGAATGTGATAATATCGTTTTGCTTGCGGGTCTGATAGGAATTGTAATCATTGTAGAAGAGCTTTGTATCCTCGGGGGCGTATTTTCTTGCAAACTTGAATGCCTGCTCGATGTAATCCTCGCCCACAGTCTGGTACCAAAGGCTCTTTCTCATTCCGCCGCCGTCATCGGCAGCTTCGTTTACAACATCCCACGCTCTTACAAGTCCGGGATAATTTTCCTCGGTCCACTCCATAACATTTTTTATGTAGTTTTCCATTCGTAAAAGCATCGTCTCCCGGTCGGCAAGCTCGCCGCCGATATTGTAATTCTTATAGAAAAGCCATTCGGGCGTCTGATTGTGCCAGAGAAGGGTGTGACCTCTTACAGTCAGTCCATTGTCTCTTGCATAATCAAGCTCTTTCTTTACAGCGTCAAACTTAACGGCGGGAGAATACATATATTTCTCAACATCACGCACGGTTTTGTTATGATCCAGAATTGAATCGGGCTTGAAGCTGTTGCCCATAGTCATACTGTTGTACTGGGCTTTTATCAGCTCGGTGTACGGCTCCTTATCAAGAAGATTGGGTGTGGTGGCGGTGCCGATCCTGAAATACTCCTTGTATTCATCCTTAAGCGACGGGTAATCGGATGTATTCACAAACTCCGTTGGCACAGCCTCGGGATAATATGTATAATCCCCGCAGACCTTGACAGAGATATCGTCGATATAGATATCCTCCAGCCTGTCGCTTTCCACATACAGAATAATATTCTCCGCATTTTTTGGTATGAAATATTTTCCGCTGCACTTTGAATATGAATCCTCTTTGGTGTTTACGGAGGCGATAGTGTTGTAGGTGGTATTGTCGTTTATCGTGTACTGAACAGAGATCCTGACGTCGGGGTTTGCGCTTCGGAATGAGCCTTCGGCCTCAAGCTCGTTTCCTCTGAATTTTTCGGCATTGTACTGTGCGCCGTCCCAGGCATTGTTTCTGTTGAATATCCTCAGAGCACCCTTGTCGGAGGCAGCCTCATCCTCGGTGTATCGGAGGATAACAGTGCCTCTTTTCTCAGCACTGAAATTCTCGTCAGAGAATGTGTCACCGATAACGGGAGCTTCTGTCTCTTCTGTGATGTCTGCAAGACTGAGAAGCTCTTCGCCCGTCTCTTCCGAAACGGTGCTTTCCTGAGCAGTTTCCTGCACCGGAGCCTGAGCGGAGCCGCAGGCAGTGAGCATAAGCACAGAATGAATAAATGCATAAACCTTTTTCAGCTTCATTTTCCGATCATCCTTTCGTAAGATTTTTGGTATTAATGGCAGATAAAAATTGCGGATCCTCCCGATAACATTCAAAAGTTTTGTTCACTAAGCATAAAAATCAGTTATTTCTTTTAAAAATATTATAGCATATGATAATGCCGGCTGCTACTCAATTTTTGCTTTTTTAGTAACCGATAATTGCTCTTTTTCGCAAAAAAGCTCTCCTTCGGGTGAGGATACCCGAAAGAGAGCCTGATGATAGTATTATTCTTCCGTTATTTTGTTTTAGCACCTTCCCAGTCCTTGAGGAAACGCTCAATACCGCTGTCGGTCATAGGATGCTTTATCATCTGACGGATAACATTTGCGGGAACCGTTGCAATATCGCAGCCAAGTCCTGCGCAGGCGGTAACGTGGATGGGATTTCTTATTGAAGCAGCAATGATCTCGGTTTCGATACACTGCGCATTGAAGATCTGAACGATCTCCTCAATGAGCTTCAGACCCTCCATGCCGATATCATCAAGTCTGCCCAGGAACGGAGATACAAAGGTTGCACCTGCATTTGCCGCAAGCATAGCCTGTGCAGCAGAGAAGATCAGGGTAACATTGGTCTTAATTCCCTTTGCGGTAAGCATTTTGCAGGCTTTAAGACCCTCCTCGCACATGGGGAGCTTGATAACGATGTTCTTATGTATTGCTGCAAGAGGGAGAGCCTCCTCAACCATTTTCTCAGCCTCAAGAGAGATGACCTCGGCAGAGATAGGACCGTCAACTATGGTAGTGATCTCCTTTACGACCTCTTCAAAAACTCGTCCTTCCTTGGCAATAAGGGAAGGATTGGTGGTAACGCCGCAGATAACGCCCAGGTCATTTGCCCAGCGGATATCGTCAACATTTGCAGTGTCAATAAAAAGCTTCATAATATCTTATCCTTTCAATTAAAATACTTTTTAGACAGGCTTCATGCATCAGCCATCTTTAATTTATATTATATGTTATTCAGCCCAGTCTTTCCTGCCGATTATTGTGCAGTTTTTCCTATTTTTTGTGCAATTATTACCTGAAAATTTTTCTGCCATGAATATCATCTATCCCCGATTTGCGGAAGAAATATGTGTTTATCACGTCCCGCCACTGTCTGCTGTTCAGAAGCTGTTTTTCAAATCGGTTTTCCGCTTCTGAATATATTTCAGCGGGCAGCTTTTCTTTAAGGGATCTCCATTGCAATAGAAGCTCCTCAGCTTTTTCCGATCCCTCAAAATGACTGTCGTAGATATGCTGTATCAGGGTCTTTCCGCTTTTTAACATATAGGTGTAAGGAAGATGATGGAAAAACAAAAGCAGCTCCTCGGGACAGGTGGAGAGATCTTCATACATCTCCTCATTATGAGAAGCGTACTGTGCGGTGTAGCCTGTACCCGTTGCTTTTGTCCTGTCCGCTCCCATGCCGTTTCTGTCGGAATAATGATAGGTTCCCCAAGGGGAATACTCATATCCGTCAACATCCACCCCGTAATGATAATGTGGCGTCACCATCCAGCCCACGCCCAGAGGAGATGTGTAGCTTTCGTAGATTTCCCGTGATGACAAAAGCATACGGCATATGGTACCGGCGGCTTCATTATCGGCAGTAACCGCCGCCCTTACCCATTCTTCCGCTATCTGCTCAGCCGAAAGCCCGGGATCAAAAACAAGCCTGCCGTAACCGTAAAGATTAGCGCCCGCAAGAGGATCTCCCGTCCAGCATAGGTCGCTGCCCACATTTGATACTCCTGCCGCTCCCAGAACATTTCTGCTTACAAGGGAGCCTTTGCCGCTATGATATGTATCAAAATCAAGACATTCCTTCCACATGGGAACAAGATAGCAAAGATCTATCTGCTGTCCCGTGTATTCCTGAGTTATCTGAAATTCACACAGACAGTTTGTATCGGACATTGCTCCGAACAGCGGCGATACAGCCTCCCTGATCTGAAAATCCATAGGACCGTTTTTGATCTGAAGATATACGTTGTCCGCAAATTTGCCGTCTAAAGGCTTAAAATTGCTATACGCAGCCATAGCCCTGTCGGTATGCCTGTCTCTCCAGTCAACGTGGCAGTTATATACAAAGCACCGCCAGATCACATTGCCGCCAAAGGGCTTCAGGGCAGCTGCAAGCATATTTGCTCCCTCAGCGTGATCTCTGCCGTAGCTATAAGGACCGGGGCGGTTTTCCGAGTCGGCTTTTACAAGAAATCCTCCGAAATCGGGAATGTGAATGTAAATATTTTCTGCTCTGCATTTCCACCAGTTAATAACTCCTTCGTCCAACGGGTCTGCAGTGGGCAGTCCGTCAATTTCCATAGGAGCGGCAAAATTTACGCTCAGATAAAGCTTTATGCCGTAATCAGAGAAAGCGTCTGCAATTTTTGCAATGTCGGGAAGGAATTTCTCGGTTATAAAATATGTCTCGGTCTTATGCACATTAACATTATTTATGCAAATGGCATTTATCCCAACCGAGGAAAGAAGCCGTGCATAATCGGTCAGCCTTTTCATATCCGAAACTGGTCTGTCCTTCTCATAAAAAATTGAAGCGCCCGAATAACCTCTTTCAACCGAACCGTCGGCATTGTCCCACTGATCTATCATTCTCAGTGAAAAGAAGGGCTTTTCGGTAATGTTAAGGCTTTCGGGAGAATATCCGCCCGAAGCGAGGACAAGAAACCTGAAAACTCCGTAAAGAACACCGTTTTCATCGCCGCCCTCAACGACAATGCTATCATCCGAAACGGAAATTCGGTATCCCCCCGCACATAAGCCTTCGTTTATGCGAAGAATAAAGCAGCCGCCCGAAAAAGGCTCGGATATCCTTTCGGGATCCTTCCCCGCAAGCCGTCTGTAAGCCGTTTCAAGCTCCTTTGCGGCAGAGCCTATCACCCTGCCGCTGCACAGAATGCAAAGCTTTCTGAGATACTTTTCCGTCCATTTCATAGATCCGTCTTTGCCGTAAGCAAGCCAGCAATCATAAAGTATATCCATAGCAGTTTACCTCTCAGATAACTGTATGCCTTCCACGCTGTCCTTACTGTCATTCATCACGGAATATTCTTTTCCGTCGATAATAAGGGTATATTCGCCCTTGAAGCCGTAAAGCTCAAAGCAGCCATTTTCATCGGTCACAGCCGAGTATTCGGTTGACCACTCATTTTTGATAAGTCCCGAGAGCATATCATAAGCAGGCTTGGGTGAGCCGTCCCTTCTGAGAATACCGCTGGGAGCATTGAGCCAGCCTCCGTCGGTAAGATCCCAGCCCGTCACCGCTTCAACGAGCGGATGAGCAAATAAAATGCGGTACATTTCCTCAAGCTGATTTTTCTGCTGTTCCTCAAATTCGGGCAGTGAGTCCCAGGTTTCGGGATTAAAATCATTAAGGTCAACTATCTCGGGGGGCATAGGCTTTCCCGAGATCAATGTATTTTCCGTAAAATGAATCGGCAGTCCGAATCTCTCAAAGCGATGAAGCACATTTTCAAGCTTTTCCGCACCCCAGTACCCCTGATGCTGATGAGACTGTATGCCGATAGCGTCGATGGGAACGCCTGCTTCAAGACACTTTTCTATAACATCCGCATAATTTTCGGAGGTGTTAAAATCGTTTATTAACAGTATAGCATTGGGATCAGCCTCTTTTGCAGCTGCAAATACCGACTTGATAAGCGGTATTCTTCCGTAATGCCTGCAAAGTCTTGTAACAGCATTGTCATATCTGTCAAAATCGGGCATTATGACCGTTTCGTTGATAACGTCCCAAAGCTCGACCTTTCCCTTGAAAGCACTCACCTCACGGGTAATGCGGTCAAGCTGTCTCTGCATAATTTCTTCATCGCTGTACTTTAAAAGCCAGTCGGCACATACCGTATGCCAGCAAAGGGGATGACCCTTTACCTTTGCCCCGTCATTTACCATACGGTCAACGCATTTCATCATACGAGCCTTCCGAACATCTCCCTCGGAAGGCTCGTAAAGACCCCAGTAAAAAGGCAGTGTACCGTAGTTGAAAAGTGCTTCCCACTGCTTTACACGGGAAGAGAAACGCTCTTTTTTCTCCTCGGTTTCAGCGCTTGTGTATTCCAAAACGTCAAATGCGCCCCAGCCGAATAAAAACTTGTGATCTTTAAGCTTGACGCTCACCTGCTTAGCGGAAGCAGGCTTTCCGTCAGCACCTGTGATAACAAGCTTCTTCCTTGCTTTTCGGTGTTCATATTTATCCAAATCAATTCATTCCTTTCTGAGTAATGTCCATCCTGAACGGTGAAAGGGGCAGACCCCCGCTGCTGAACAGATCGGGCAGGGCAGGATCATTCTTATAAGCATATCTGAGCAATACGGGATTTCCCTCACTCTCATATTCAAGTGTGATACCCTCGCCGCAAAGCTCAGCACTCGGACAGATGATCTTTCCGTCTGAAAGAATCATCTCAAAATGCTTGGGCACAGGATTTTTTAATACCACAGCCTTGTTGTCCGTAAACGAAAGAAGCACTCTGCCCTTTTCGGTGATCTCTGCGGAAACGGGGAAAATATCCTCGGGAACAAGTCTGTCCTTATATATGAGCCGTTCTGCGCAGAGAGCAAGCCTGTGACCCACATCACGCTTATTGATGGGGTGAAGATCGTTTGATTCACCAACATCAATTGTCACCGCCATGGCAGTTTCGGGTATATCAAGACATTTTAGCTGCTGCTCTCTTACCTGCGCCCATGACAGCGGCGGAACGCACTGTACAGGGTCATCAAAATTGCAAAGCTGAGTAAAAATAACGGGAATATCATAGCCGCAGCGATCCCTGTACATATTCACAAATGCTTTGAACAGATCGTAATATCTTTCGGGAGCTTTGTCATTGGATTCGCCCTGATACCATATCAGTCCCCTGAAATTTATGCCGAAAGCGGGAGCGGTAAGAGCGCCGTACATGGAAAGGGGCAGCCCCTGAAAGAACACATCGGGCGCAATATATTCACCCTTTGCAGCCACAGCATATTCCCATTCGCCGGAAAGCTCAATGATATTTTCTCCCGATTTGAGACAGTATTTTTTTCCCTCAACAAATCCGCCCATGCCCTGTCTGACCTCAAGGCGGATATGCAGGATATTTTCACCTGTGTGAAGAACTCCCTGGGGAACAGGATAAATTCTGGGCGGATACATATAGCCTGTGGATCCTGCATGAACACCGTTAACAAATATCTCGTCTGCGTCAATCATAGCACCGAGGATAAGCACAGCATCCGACAGATCCATATCATCGGGAATGATAAATTTTTTTCTGAACCATATCCGTCCGCAAAATCCCGATAGCTTAGGGTCGTCCCTGAAATAAAAGGGAATACGGCATTTGGTGAATTCCACAGGCGCTGTGAAAATGTCCTTTGAGATTTTATCCTTGCTTTCAAGCTCGGCACACCATTTTGCGTACTTGACCCTGTCAGCCTCTGCAGTATTTTTTTCATAATCGGGAACAGTGCAGCGGGCAAGGAAATCCTCATATCCACCCAGCTCCATAAGCATTTCGTAAGGCATTCTCGCCTCAACGGGAGAGCCGCCTGCCGAAGTGTTAACAAGTCCCACAGGGACATCAAGCTTTTTCGCAAGCTTTTCGGCAAAATAATATCCTGCCGCACTCATATCCATAAGGTCATTGCCCTCGGCGCACTTCCACTCGCCGCCCTGAAAATCGTCATACTCCTCGTCTTTTCCAAAGCAGCACTGAACGGGCACACGAAATTCCCTGATGAACTTGTTTCCATTTGGAATTACGGGGGCTAAGGGGTCAATGGTGCGGCATATGGGCAGCTCCATATTTGACTGACCGCTTATGTGATAAAGCTCGCCGAAAAGAACATCGGAAAATACTATCTCCTCGCCGCCGCAGGAAAATGTCAGTGTAAAGCTTTCATATGAGGGGGGATAGGGGGGAATGATGATCTCATATTCCCCGTTTTCATTTGAAACGGCATTTAATACCGTTTCGCCGCCCCTGTCGACTGAAATAGCAAGTCTTATCTTTTCACCGGAGGGCGCCTTGCCCCGAACGCAGTTTTCCTGTCCGCTTTGAAGTATCATATGGTCTCCAAAGAGACGCATTACCGTAAATTTTTCGCTCATAAGGCTCACATTTCCGCAAGTTCCTTCATCTGCTCCCTGACAGCAGGATAAACCTTGTCATAAAGCCTGAAAAACTTCTCATAAACGGGAACGTTTTCTGAAATAGGCTCCTGAACCTTATCAACGCCGCATATCACATCGCAAGCCTCGGGAACACTGCCATAAACACCCGCACCCACAAGTGCAAGAATAGCCACACCAAGCGCAGGACCTTCCTTTGAAGATGCAGTTTTAACAGGACAAGCATACAGATCGGCGAGCATCTGTCTCCAGAGAGGAGAGCTTCCGCCGCCTCCGCAAGCCATCATATCCGAAACATTGATGTCCATTTCACGGCATATCTCAACGCAGTCTCTCAGGGAATATGCAACGCCCTCCATAACCGCTCTGAGCATTTCCTTCTTGGTGTGCATAGCGGAAAG
>CAMBJF010000031.1 GCA_945867875.1 uncultured Ruminococcus sp.
GTCTCGTGGGCTCGGAGATGTGTATAAGAGACAGATATTTCGGAGCACCAAATTATACAAATATTTATATACGGGAGAATTTGTACTATGAGTAAAAAGACCTGTGCAATAATTTTAGCGGGCGGTCAGGGCAAGAGAATGAAGTCCGACCTGCCGAAGCCTATGTTCAGAGTTCTTGATATGCCTATGCTGGACTGGGTAACAAGAGCCTGCGAGGAAGCGGGGATATCCGATATCTGCGTGGTGACAGGCTTTAATAATGAAGTCATTGAAAAGCACCTTGACGGCAAGTATCACACCGTTTTCCAGCCCCAGCGAATGGGAACGGGCCACGCCGTTATGATGGCTCTTGACTGGCTGAACGAGCGCAGGGACAGCGATGTTCTTATCCTGAACGGCGATGCTCCCTTTATCGACAGGGACACAATTCTCGGCGCACACGCTCTTCACGAAGAAAAGGGCAATGCCGTTACCGTCATCACCTCTGAGGTGGATGATCCATACGGCTACGGCAGGATAATCCGCACACCGAACGGCATCAGCGGCATTGTTGAGGAAAAGGACGCAACTGCCGAGCAGAAGAATATCAGAGAGATAAACTCGGGCGCATACTGGTTCGATACCGAGAAGCTTATTTTTGCTCTCGGCGAGATAAAGCCCAACAATTCTCAGGGAGAATATTATCTTACCGACTCTGTTTTTATTCTTATCAATGCAAAATTTCGTGCAGATGCATATATTTCTTCAAATCCCGACACAGTTTTAGGTGCAAATGACAGAAAAGGTCTTTTGTTATTGAATAATACGGCAAGATTTGCTATAATAGATAGGTTGATGAATGACGGCGTGGAATTTACCTGCACTGACGGCGTTACTGTCGGCAGAGACGTTAAGGTGGGCAGGGGCGCAACAATTCTTCAGGGAGTTATCCTGAGAGGAAACACCGTCATCGGTGAAAACTGCGTTATCGGCCCCAACTGCATCATCGAAAACTGCGAGGTCGGCAACGGCACCGTTCTAAACTCCGTTCAGGCTTATGACAGCGTTATCGAGGATAATGTTAAGATAGGTCCTTTCGTTCAGATACGTCCCGGAAGCAGGATTTGCAGAGGCGTCAAGATAGGCGATTTTGTCGAGGTCAAGAACTCCGTTATCGGTGAGAATACCGCTGTGGCACATCTCACCTACGTGGGCGACAGCGATGTGGGAAGCGGTGTGAACTTCGGCTGCGGCGTTGTCACCGTTAATTATGACGGCGAGAACAAGTACCGCACAACAATCGGTGACGATGCATTCATCGGCTGCAACACCAATCTCGTTGCACCCGTTAAAATAGGAAACGGCGCATACACAGGCGCAGGCTCCACTATCACAGGCGATGTACCCGACGGCGCTCTTGCGGTGGAAAGAGGTCACGCAAGAATAATCGAGGGCTACGGCGCAAAGAAGCTCAGAGGCAGGATAGAAAAGAACCATAAGAAGTAAATCCGGCCAAAGAGCGTTATAAACGTCCTTATTTTCAGGAAATTTATATAAATCAAAGGAGAAGAAATAATGAATATTCACGGCAAGGACATCAAGATCTTCACTGCAAACTCCAACCCCAAGGTTGCCGCAGAGATCGCAAGAGAGCTTGGCAAGCCCCTCGGTCAGTCTGAGGTAGTGACATTTTCCGATGGTGAGATCAGCGTTTCCATCAAGGAGAGCGTAAGAGGTTCCGACGTTTTCGTTGTGCAGTCCACAAGCACTCCCGTTAACGACAATATGATGGAGCTCCTCATTATGATCGACGCTTTCAAGAGAGCTTCCGCAGGCCGTATCACTGCCGTTATCCCTTATATGGGCTATGCACGTCAGGACAGAAAGGCTAAGGCAAGAGATCCCATTTCCGCAAAGCTCGTTGCAGACCTCCTCACTGTTGCAGGCGCTGACAGAGTTCTTTCTATGGATCTCCACTGCGCTCAGATCCAGGGCTTCTTCAATATCCCTGTTGACCACCTCCTCGGTGTGCCCATTCTCGTTCCCTACTTCATCGAGAAGTTCAAGGACATCAGAGACAACACCGTTGTTGTTTCCCCCGACCTGGGCTCCGTTACAAGAGCAAGAAACTTTGCCGCAAGATTTGACGCTCCTCTCGCTATCGTTGACAAGCGCCGCCAGAAGGCTAACGTATGCGAGGTCATGAACATCATCGGCGACGTTAAGGACAAGGACGTTATCCTCGTTGACGATATGATCGACACAGCAGGCACACTCTGCAATGCCGCTAAGGCTATTATGGAAAAGGGCGGAGCTAAGTCCGTTACAGCCTGCGCTACCCACGGCGTTCTCTCAGGCCCCGCTATCCAGCGTATCCAGGACAGCGTTATCAAGGAAGTCGTTCTTCTCGACACTATCGCTCTCCCCGAGGAGAAGAGGATCGACAAGATCACCGTTCTTCCCGTTGCTCCCGTATTCGCTCAGGCTATCCAGAGAATTTACGAGGACAGCCCTATCTCTCCTCTTTTCAACAATTGATATCTGAAATATCAGTAAACCTACATAACATCATCGGGCTGCACCGTTTACGGCGGCAGCCCTTGTTATGCAAAACAGTTTCAGCGGGGCTTATGCAGGTGCACAAGCCCCTATAAAGCGTTATTATCGGGTATTACCGCTTCATATGGGGATATGTCCTGTCCTTATATGAAACGGCAGAACCATTATGAAAGGAAACTCATATGAGCATTTTCGACATTTTCGACCAGATAAACAATAACAAAGCTCCCGAACCCACAGGCCCCGTTGAATACATCATCGCAGGTCTCGGCAACCCCGGAGCACAGTATGAAAACACCCGCCATAATGCTGGCTTTATGACCGTTGACACCCTTGCGGCAAAGCATAATTTTGAGATAAAGCGGCTCAAATTCAAGTCCCTCACCGCTGATGTGACCATTGCGGGAAAAAGATGTCTTGTGATGAAGCCCTCCACATTTATGAACAACAGTGGCGAAGCTATTGTTGAAGCGATGAATTTCTACAAGATACCCATTGAAAACGTGATAATATGTTATGACGACATAAGTCTTGACCCCGGCAAGATACGCATTCGCCGCAAGGGCTCGGACGGCGGTCACAACGGAATAAAGTCTATAATCTACCTCACAGGCTCTCAGGATTTTCCACGAATAAAGGTGGGCGTGGGTCAGAAGCCCTCGAAGGACTATGACCTTGCGGACTGGGTCTTGGGAACGTTTCCCTCAGAGGATATCCAAAGGCTCCATGATGCCACAGACCACGCCTGCGCCGCCGCAGAGCTTATCCTCACAGGCGATATCGACAAGGCTATGAACCTTTATAACAGTTAAGAGAGAGAATTTGGTTTTATTATGAAAAAGAAAGTTTTATTTTCAGCCGCAACGGCAGTGTCCTCACTGGTATTTGCCGTCTGCGCAATGGGTTATGCTGCGGGCGAGGTATCGTCTGCGGGGAAGCTTGACCAAAACGGGGCAGCGCTCCTTATTGCCGCCGCTGCATTCATCGCAGCAGATGTGATAGCCTCCGCAGGCTGCATCACGGGAAAAATGAACAACGAAAGATCGGTGATATATTCCGTATCACGGCTCTTTCTCATTGTGTATGCTCTGAACATGAGGGACAGATCATCGGCGTTCCTCATTGCCGCAGGGCTGAACGTTTTAATGTACGCTGTGTCCCTCTTTAAGGACTACAGGAAGTTTGCCGCACGAAACAGCGGCGCAGAGGTGTCGGAATGAACACTAAGAACTCTCTTTTCGGGAAAATAAGCCCTGTCCTTAAAGAACAGGGCGATATAAAAGATATTTGTGAGACCCTTACCCGAGGATATTCCCCTCTTGCGGTATCGGGTCTTTCTTCCGTTCATAAGTCCCAGCTGACTATGCTCATAAGCGAGGCGCTGTATGGGGACAAGTGCGTCCCTATGCTGCTTATCGCTGATGATGAGGCGGGAGCTAAGAAGATATGCGATGATATAAACGAGCTTTACGGCGAAGAAGCGGCATATGTATATCCCGCAAAGGACATCACCCTTGCAAGGGTGGAGAGCGTTTCAAGAGAATATGAGCACAGGCGGATAGGCGTGCTCTCCCACATTGCGGACGGGACTTGCAGGATCGTCTGTGCCAGTGCGGAAGCGATTATGCAGAAAACCCTGCCCCCGCAGGCTCTTGCGGACAATACCATAACCCTTTCAAAAGATGTTCCCGTGGATATGAAAGCTCTTACCGCAAGACTTGTGAGAGCAGGCTACACCCGCTGCGACAAGGTGGAAAGCCCCTCTCAGTTTTCGATAAGAGGCTCTATTGCGGACATTTTCCCCGTTCAGGAAAAAGCCCCCGTGAGAATGGAGCTGTGGGACGACGAAATAGACGCATTTTCCTATTTTGACCCCGAAACTCAGCGAAGAACGGAAAGCATTGAAAAGCTCATAATCCCCCCTGCCTCCGAGGTACTTTTTGAAAGCCCCCAGGTGCTTGCGGAGAGGATAAACAAGCTTGCGTCGGGAGCAAAGGGCAGACGTGCCGACGCTGTTAAGGCAAATCTCGCAAAGGACGCAGATGCGGCGCTGAACGGTCTTTCTCTTGCAAATATCGACAAGTATATCACAATTGCATACGACAAGCCCGCGCTGCTTTTTGATTATCTCAAAAATGAAAGCTGTGTGCTTTTCAGCGAATATCACAGCTGCTGCGAAAGGGCTAAAAATATCCTCTCTCAGCATAATGAGGACATTAAGATACTCCTTGAAGAGGGAGAGCTGTGCAAGGGGCTTGAGGGCTATCTTGAGGGCTTTGAGGTCATATCCGCACGGGCGCAGGAATTTCCCTGCGTGCTTATGGACGCATTTCTCAGAACAAATGACCTTAGATGCAAGAAGCTCTGGTCCATAACCGCTTATCAGACCGCTCCCTGGGGCGGCGAGATACGCCAGCTCACCGAGGACCTGCAGTCGCTTATCAGCAGGAATTACTCGGTAGTTGTCCTTGCAGGCTCGGAGAAAACCCTCCCCATAATTGCGGAGGACCTCCGTGAAGAGGGCATTCCCTGCGACATTATGACGGAGGGAATGACGCTCACCAAGGGCAGGGTGCTCATCACCACAGGCTGCCTGTCCTCAGGCTATGATTACCCCGACATCAAGACCGCCCTTATCACTCAGGCAAGGGCTATGACCGCCAAGAGAAAGCTCAGGAAGAAGAAAAAGGGCGAGGAGATAAAGTCCCTTGCGGACATCTCCGTCGGCGACCTTGTTGTTCACGCACTCCACGGAATAGGCAGGTTTGAGGGCATCAAAAAGCTGGAGCTTGAAGGCATCACAAAGGATTATATCACCATAAAATATGCGGGCACCGACGTGCTCTACGTTCCCGTTACCCAGATGGACCTTATTTCAAGGTATATAGGTCCCCGTGACGATACGGGAGTAAAGCTCAACAAGCTTTCGTCCAATGAGTGGCAGAAGACCCGTTCGAGGGTCAAGAAAGCCGTCAAGGATATGGCTGATGAGCTTATCGCCCTTTATGCAAAGCGTGCTCAGACAAAGGGCTATGCATTCTCCGAGGACAACGACTGGCAGCAGGATTTCGAGGCTCGCTTCGATTACACCGAGACCGATGACCAGCTCCGCTGCATTGACGAGATAAAGCAGGATATGATGAAGCCCGTTCCTATGGACAGACTGCTTTGCGGAGACGTGGGCTTCGGAAAGACCGAGGTGGCGTTCCGTGCGGCATTCAAATGTATGCTGGACGGCAAGCAGTGCGCAATACTTGTGCCCACCACCGTTCTTGCGTGGCAGCATTTCCAGAGTGCGGTAAAGCGTTTCGAGCATTTCCCGTTCAAGATAGAGCTGCTTTCAAGATTTCGCACCAAAAAGCAGCAGGAAGAGGTGCTCAAAGGGCTTAAAAACGGCACTGTGGATATGGTCATCGGCACTCACAGAATAGTGCAGAAGGACGTTAAATTCAAGGACTTGGGTCTTGCCATAATCGACGAGGAGCAGCGCTTCGGCGTGGCTCACAAGGAGCGGTTCAAGGAAGCTTTCACAGGCGTTGACGTGCTTATGCTGTCGGCTACACCTATCCCCCGAACCCTCAATATGGCTATGAGCGGCATTCGTGATATGAGCGTTATCGAGGAGCCGCCTGTGGACAGATATCCCGTTCAGACCTATGTTATCGAGCACAATATGGGCGTTCTCGTTCAGGCGATGATGAAGGAGCTTAGGCGAGGCGGTCAGGTCTACTATATCCACAACCGTGTGGAGACCATTGAGGGCACTGCCGCAAAAATTGCGGAGCTTATCCCCGATGCACGTATCGCCGTGGCTCACGGTCAGCTGTCCGAAGAGCGGCTTTCCGACATATGGACGGAGCTTGTGGAGCACGAGATAGACATACTTGTCTGCACAACCATCATTGAAACGGGTGTTGATGTGCCAAATGTGAACACCCTTATCATCGAGGACGCAGACCACTTGGGACTGTCTCAGCTTTATCAGCTCAGAGGACGTGTGGGGCGTTCAAACAGGCGTGCATTCGCATATTTCACATTCAGACGTGGCAAAGTCCTCACGGAAATTGCCACAAAGCGCCTTGACGCAATAAGGGAATTTACCCAGTTCGGCAGCGGCTTCAGAGTTGCTATGCGTGACCTTGAAATAAGAGGCGCAGGCTCCATTCTCGGCGGCAGGCAGCACGGTCATATGGAGGCGGTGGGATATGATATGTACCTCCAGCTCCTTAACGAAGCCATTGCGGAGGAGACGGGGCAGCCCGTTCCAAGAGCGCCTGAGGAGTGTCTCATTGACCTCCAGATTGAAGCCCACATTCCCGATGACTACATCGAGAGCCTTTCTGGCAGACTTGACGCTTACCGCAAAATTGCAGCGATCTCCACAAAGGCTGAGAGCCTTGACCTCCTTGACGAATTTATCGACCGCTACGGCGACCCTCCAAAGGCTATCCAGGGACTTATCACCGTTGCGCTCACCCGAAATATGGCGGGCAGGGCAGGGGTTACGGAGATAACCCAGCGCAAGGACGTTCTGATGATATATGTGAAAACCGCCACCGTGGAGCAGATTCAAGCGCTTGTTGCCGCTTTCAAGGGCAGAGTTTCCGTAAACGGTTCATCGGAAAAGCCCTTTATCGCCATAAAGCTTGCGCCGAATGACAAGCCTGTTGAGATCATGCAGAAGGCTGTTGCCATAATGGCGGGAGAATCTGAGTGATTTTGTAAATTCTTTTGGCAGTTTTACCGGTATTTCAGTTGACATTTGCAGCCGCTTGACAGCATATTATACAAAAACAAAGGGATTTTTTAGTGTTATGCTCTGATTGTTAGCAAAATGCAAACAGATAATTCACAGAGCGCTATTGACAGATTATCCATAAACGGTGTATAATTATTCTAATCAATTATGCAATTTTTAGTAAAAGGGGTGAAGCTTATGCGTAAAAGGAGCGGACAAAGCCGCTGGGAAAAAGCTGTTTTCGGCGTAATTTATCTCGCTGCTGCTGTTATCGCAGTCATACTTGTTGTGAACATAATAAGGAACGACCCCGACAGCGCATCGGCTGCCATTTCGGCAGTATGCTATGTAATTGCCGCTGCCTTCTTCGTAGGTGCGGTGGCACTTATCCAAAACAGCCGCACAAGCAAATTCAAGGAGCTTAAAAATATCGAAAAAACTATGGAACAGATCAACTCTATGGTCGTTCTGTGGGACACCTCATTCACCTATGTGAGGGCAAATGACACATTTATCAGGACAACAGGCTACTCGGAGGAAGAGCTACTTGACCCTGAGGTAATGAAAAATGTTCTCCCCCCCGATGCATTCTCGGAAAATCTTCAGGGAATAATCAACAACAGGGACGAGGAATTTATTATCCGCACCAAAAACGGTTCGGGCGTGTGCACAGTATGGAACACCTCCATCGTTACGACCATAGACGGAAGAACGATGCGTGAGGGTATGACAATTATGATGTCAATAGGTCCCAACCTTACCGAAACAAACAAGATGAAACAGGAAGTCATTGCAGCTTCCAAAAAGCTCCGTGAATCCGAAAAGCGCTATTCTCTTTCCATGGACCTCTCCGAGATCGGTCTTATACTTAAGGAAAAGGGCAGCAGCCGCTTTTATGTTTCCGACCAGCTCTGCGAGATGCTGGGGATAGTCTCAACAGGCGGATATGCCGAGGGCGAGGCTATCAGAGAGGTTTTCCACCCCAAGGACAGAATCGTTTTTGACACCTTTGCTTCGGGTATGAAGAATGCTTCCGAGGACCTTTCCCGTGACGAGATACATTCCGTGGATTTCCGTGCACGTTCTGCCGACGGCGACTATCACTGGTTCAATTTCAGATATCAGTCCCCCGAATCCGGCGACCTTGACGTGGGCGGCGCTATTATGGACATCACCGCCGAAAAGGAAAAGGACCTTGTTATCGAGCGTATGGCGTATATCGACGAGGTAACTCAGATATACAACAGAAACAAGTTTATGATGATGGGCAACGAAATTCTCGAATGCACAAGGCTTGACAAGACTGTCAATTACTGGGTCATCGTTCTCGATATCGACAGCTTCCACATCATCAACGACACCTGCGGCTACACAAACGGCAACCACCTTCTTAAGGAGATCGCCGCAGTGCTCCTTTCAAACCTCACCGAGGGCGGCTTCACTGCAAGAATTGGCGGCGACAACTTCGCTCTCCTTATCAGAGCCACCGATGACGATGAGCTGCCAATGCGCCTTATAAAGCGCATTCAGCTTGACATTGCAAACATTGACGGAATGGGTCTTGAGACCCAGAACATCACCTGCTCCGCAGGCTACTGCCTGATGTCCGACGGCGGCATGGGCGATTTCGCTCAGGTGCTCGACCGTGCGGAATTTGCTCTGAGCCTTTCCGACGGCACAAGAAGCTCTATTCTCCGTTTCGACAACCGTGCTCACGATGCAATCATCGCAGGCAACGCCATAGAAAAGGACCTGAGCCGTGCTATCGAGAACAACGAGCTTGTGCTTTACTATCAGCCTAAGATAAACCTTGAGGACGGCACCGTTATGGGTATGGAGGCTCTTATCCGCTGGATAAAGCCCGACGGAACCGTTGTTCCCCCCAGCGACTTTATCCCCGTTGCGGAAAATTCGCTGCTCATCACTCAGATAAGCAAATTTGTGCTCTTCGAGGCGTGCAGACAGAACAAGCAGTGGCAGGATATGGGTCTTGCCCCTGTTACCGTTTCCATAAACCTTTCTGCAATTGACTTCTATCAGACAAATGTTACCGAAACTATCCGCACAGCTCTCAGCGAAACAGGGCTTGACGCTCAGTATCTCGATGTTGAGCTTACCGAGAGCCTTGCTCTTAAGGACATCGACCACGCTGTTATGCAGATGCAGGAGATAAAGGACCTTGGCGTAAAGCTTTCAATGGACGATTTCGGAACAGGCTACTCATCACTGAGCTACATTCAGATGCTCCCCATTACTCTGCTGAAGCTCGACCGCTCCTTTATTATGTATCTTGAAGAGGACGAGATTTCCAGAGAAATTGTTTCCGCCGTTATCAGAATTGCCAAGTCCAAGAAGATCGAGACCATCGCAGAGGGCATCGAAACTGTGGGACAAGGCGAGATACTTAAAAAATCAGGCTGTGACTATGCTCAGGGCTATTTCTTCGGCAAGCCTATGCCTGCTGACAGATTTGAGGAATTTCTCCGTTCCAGACAGAACAGTACTGTTAAAGTTTAAACCCCAAGTTCAAATCATCTTATTTGAAAGGACGATCGCAAAATGGCTAAGAAAAGAATAGGTATCCTTACAAGCGGCGGCGACTGCCCCGGTCTTAACGCTACAATAAGAGGCATTGCAAAGGCGTGCTACGAAAAAATGGGCGTTGACAATGTTCAGATCGTGGGAATCCAGAACGGATATTACGGTCTTATCAACAACATTGCCCGTGAGATGCAGCCCTCGGAATTTTCGGGCATTCTCACTCAGGGCGGTACCATTCTCGGCACAAAGCGTCAGCCTTTCAAGATGATATCCAGCATCGGCGAGGACAATATCGACAAGGTAAAGCTGATGAAAGAGACTTACAAGAAGCAGAAGCTTGACTGTCTCCTTACCCTCGGCGGCAACGGCACTCACAAGACCGCAAACCTCCTCAGTGAAGAAGGTCTTAACGTTATCGGTCTACCCAAGACCATTGACAACGATATTTACGGCACTGACGTGACTTTCGGCTTCCACACAGCCGTTGATATCGGCACAGATGTTATCGACAGGCTCCACACCACAGCCGCTTCCCACAGCCGTATCCTTATGGTCGAGATAATGGGCAACAAGGCAGGCTGGCTCACCCTTTACTCGGGCATTGCAGGCGGTGCCGACGCTATCATTATCCCCGAGATACCCTACGACATCGACAAGATATGTCAGGCTATGCAGAAGCGTGCGGACAACGGTCACTGCTTCTCTATAGTGGCTGTTGCGGAGGGCGCTTACAGCAAGGAAGAGGCTAAGCTAAAAAAGAAAGAGCGTGCCAAGGCAAGACTTGACGCAGGCATCACCACAGCCACAAACAGCATTGCGGCTCAGATACAGAAAAACACAGGCATCGAAACAAGAGTATGCGTTCCGGGACATATGCTCAGAGGCGGCAGCCCCTCCGCATACGACAGAATACTTGCCACCCGCTTCGGCGTAAGAGCGGCTCAGCTCATCGACGCAGGCAAATACGGCGTTTCCGTTGCGATGATAAATGCAAAGATAGGCGAAAATCCCCTCAGCGAGGTTGCAGGAAAGACAAAGTTCGTTGACCCCAACGGCAATTATGTCACCACTGCAAAGGACCTCGGGATCTCTTTCGGAGACTGATTTTTAAGTTTGATAATGTGAACCGTTTTCGTCCTTTGTGACGGGAACGGTTCCCTTTTTTTGGTAATAAATCTGCTTGACATTGTGAAAATTGTATGATATAATTTTGTAAGAAACATATTCTTAGGGAGGAAACAAGCAATGAAACTGAAGAAACGTTATATTGTAGCCTGCGTGCTTCTTTGTATCGCAGCAGTTGCGCTCTGCGTAGGCGTGTTCAACATTGAAATGGGACTTGCACGCTATTCCAAGCTTAACAAGGTCACAAGCGAAACATGGTATGCCACTGCGGGAAGCGACCCTGTTACAGGCGTAAACACAGACCTTTTCATCACCGAGATACGCAAGGGCGATGATTATGAGCAGGCAAAGGCAAATGAAAAATTTTCCTACATTGGAAAACAGTCTTTCGCTAACGGCAAGTGCGTTATGTTCGGCAAGGAAGTTTACGTCAACGACGTTACCCTTAACGGCAAGAATCCCTCCACAGGCGAGGATTACAAAATGGGTGACAGAGTTTCCGTTTACTACAAGCCCGACAACCCAAGACTTATGTACGTTGAGACTAACTACACTATTTATCTCATCCTGCTTATCGCTCTTCTTGTTGTTGCGATCGCTCTTGTTATCGTATGCCGAATCGTCAATAAGAGTATGAAGGATAATACTTTCAGCGAAGCTGCGGTAACGATCATGGATATTCCTATGGCGGTTCTCGTGGCAGGATTTATCCTCTCGTTCTTTGCGGGAATGTTTATCGGAAACCTTTCCGTCGATGCTACATACACCGCTATCAATGACACCATCGTTCAGGGTATCACAGCAGGCGAGATCTCTTTCTGATACGCTTTTAAAAACAAATATCAAAGGGTACACTTTAAACGTGTGCCCTTTTTCATTAGTGAGGTATTAAAATGGTTAGAGAAATAAAAAAGGGCATTGAAATTTTCAGCGAAAAGGCACTTCCTGCGGAGAGAGGCGATGTGAAGTACGCCAAGGACCTCCTTGACACATTGAAAGCAAATTCGGACATCTGCGTGGGTATGGCGGCAAATATGATAGGCGTGAACAAGCGTATTGCCGCTGTTTCCTCGGGAAAGAGCAGCTTTGTGCTCATAAACCCCGTCATCACGGCACATTCCGAGGAGACATATCAGGCAAGCGAGGGCTGTCTTTCACTTGAAGGCAAAAGATATGTTGAAAGATATGAATGGATATTGGTGGAATACTACGACATAAAATTTAAAAAGCAGAAGCAGAAATTTTCGGGCTTCACCGCTCAGATAATCCAGCACGAGACAGATCATTTTGAGGGAAAGGTCATCTGAGATATGGATATCAAAGTTATTGCAAGGATAGAAAATGATTTTACGGAAAAATTCGGCGTTCCGAGACAAAGCGGGCTTGCGGATATCCGTTCAAGGATAGTTTTTGAACCCGAATACCGCATCACCGACGCTTTCAGAGGGCTTGAAGGCTTTACCCATATTTGGCTTTTGTGGCAGTTCTCCCGGGCGGTGAGAGACAGCTGGTCGCCAACGGTGCGTCCACCGAGACTTGGGGGCAACACCCGAATGGGCGTGTTCGCCACCCGCTCCCCTTTCCGTCCCAACAACATCGGGCTTTCATCGGTGCGGCTGGATAAAATAGACCTGCACACCCCCGACGGCCCTGTGCTTTACGTTTCGGGAGCTGACCTTATGAACGGCACGCCTATCATCGACATAAAACCATATCTCGCCTACACCGACTCCCACCCCGAAGCATCGGGGGGCTTTGCCCTTACGGACAGGGAGGGCAGAATGAGGGTGGATATATCAAGTGAGCTTGCCGCAGAATTTCCCGAAGAAAAGCTCAATGGTCTTGTGCAGGTATTGTCCCAGGACCCCCGCCCTCAGTATCAGTCATCGGCTGACAGAGTATATACAATGAGCTTCGGCGGCTGTGAGATATCATTTACCGCAGACGATAATGTCATAACTGTTACGGATATACAAAAAAGTTGATATTTTTTCGGTCAAATGCACAGTAATTCTATTATTTTTGTACATTACTTACAGATTACACATAAAGCTATTGTCAAAAGCTGTGTAATATGGTATAATCAAACATAGAAATAAACGAAAGAAAGGACGGATAATTATATGGCACAGACCAATAATACCCCCGTTGACGGCGAAGTTATCATCACCGTCCCCCAGAACTTTTCGGCGGCATATATTTCCATTTATCCGCCTCAGAACGGCGGCAGGGAGATAACCTTTGACAAGGTGATGTCGGCTCTTGCCGTAAAGGGTGTCAAGTACAACATCAACGAAGAGCTTATCCGCAGTCTTATCCAGCGAAAGGACTTTGACAAGGAGATAAAGGCTGCCGAAGCCGATATGCCCGTGGACGGCAAAAACGGCACTATCACATACAAATTCGACAAAGAGCAGGTCATCGCCCCCCAAGAGGACGACAAGGGCTTTGTGGACTACAAGAACCTTGGTCTTATAAGAAATATCCGTGAAAATGAGGTCATTGCGGTCATAACTCCCCCCGAGCAGGGCACGGACGGCAAGGACATCAGGGGCGTTGTTATGAAAGCCGCTCCCGGAAAGCCTGCGCCGTTTACCGTGGGCAGGGGCACACGTCTCACGGAGGACGGTCTGTCCATCGTGGCTGCCATTGACGGTCACGTATGCTACCGTGACAAGACCTTCTGCGTTGACCCAACTGTTACCATAAGCGGCGATGTTGACGCATCTGTGGGAAATATCGACTTTCTGGGCGATGTTATCATCAAGGGCGAGGTAATGGAGGGCTTCTCCGTAACTGCGGGCAGAGATGTTACCGTTGGCGGAAACGTGACGGGAGCTAAGATAAAGGCAGGCGGCTCCATAACCATAAAAAAGGGCGCTATAAACTCAAAGCTCACGGCTCACGGAAATATTTCCTGCCAGTTCTGCGAATATTCGGATATCTCCACCGACAGCGACCTTAACATTCAGAATTTCGTTATCTGCACAGTCTACTGCGGCGGAAATCTTACATCAAAGAGCATAAACGGCGGCAAATACACCGTTCTCGGCAACACCGAGGTCACATATCTCGGCACAAAAAATTACGCTCCCACCGAGGTCACAGCAGGCGACAACGCTATGCTCACGGAGGAGAAAAATGACTGTCTCAAAAAGATATCCGAGTTTGAGACCACCATTGAGCGCTGCAATCAGATAGCCGAGTTCCTCACCGCAAAGCGCAAGGAGCTGAAAGGTCTCCCCGAGGACAAAGAAGAGCTTCTCGGCTCTGCCATAAAGACCAAGTTTGCAAGCCAGAACAGCATCAAGCAGCTGAGAAAGCGCATTGCAAACATTGACGAGAGCCTGAGCGAAGTTCAGAAATGCTATGTGGCTGTAAAAGGCATCGCATACCCGGGCGCAAAGGTTGTCATAAACGATTCGGTGAAGAAGTTCGAAGCCGAAACACCGAGGGTAAAAATTTTCCTTGGCGATGACGGCGAACTTGTTTCGGGCACAGTTTAACTTACAAAATACATATCTCTCCCCAAGGGGCTTTCGGGGAGAGATTTTTGGTATATGGGAGTGATATTATGACGGACAAAGCAAAGCGGATATGGAAAAGGCTTTTAAAAATTTTCATTGTCCTTGTTATCATCGGGATAGTGGGGATATGCGCCGCTTTGGGCATAAGCGAATTTGTGAAAAGCTCCGTTTCGGACAGGCTCATTACCCCCGAGGCGGCGGCAGAGCTTTCGGACATCGACTGCATAATCGTTCTCGGCTGTCGTGTAAACGGCGAGACCCCAAGCCCTATGCTCAGTGACAGGCTCACAAGAGGGGTGGAGCTTTATGATATGAATGCTGCTCCCAAGCTCCTTATGTCGGGAGATCACGGCAGGGTGAGCTATGACGAGGTGAACGCTATGAAACAGTTTGCCATTGACAGGGGCGTTCCCTCCGAGGACGTTTTTATGGACCACGCAGGCTTTTCCACCTACGAGACGATGTACAGGGCAAAGGAGGTTTTTGCGGCAAAGCGGGTCATTATCGTGACCCAGAAATATCATCTTTACAGAGCCGTGTACATTGCCGAAAAGCTTGGGCTTGAAGCCTACGGCGTTGACTCCGACCTCCAGAGCTACATAAAACAGCCCTATTACAACGCCCGTGAGATACTTGCACGGGACAAGGATTTTGTGAAGGTCATCTTTAAGCCAAAGCCCACGTATCTTGGGGAGGTCATTCCCATAAGCGGAAGCGGCGATCTGACAAATGACAAGGAATTTACGTGATGAAAGGTGATAATAGTATGCTAAAGAAAATTGCGGCTGTCATTATTGCAGCCATAACAGCGGCTTCATCGGCTGCCTGCACAGGAGAAGAAAAACTCAGCGAAAAATATCCTGATATATCAGTATCCCAAACTGCGGAGCTGAAGCTTTCAAACCCCGATGCCGACAAGAATGCACAGGCACTGTACAGCTACATCTGCGAGACCTATAAGCACGGCATAATCTCGGGTCAGCAGGAATCCACGTGGATGGGCAGCGAGCAGTACGAGTTTGACTACATCTATGACAAAACGGGAAAATACCCCGCCATAAGAGGCCTTGACTATATGAACGACGATTTCGACGGCGTTAACAGGCGTGCGGAGGAATGGTTCAAAAAGGGCGGCATCGTCACCATATGCTGGCACTGCGGCTCGGATTTCAGCCACAGCTGGGACGAATGTATGAAAACCGAGATAGCCGACTGGGACAAGGCTCTCACCGAGGGCACGGCGGAATACAAGGCGCTCATTGCGGGAATGGACAAGGGGGCGGAGGCTCTTTCAAAGCTCCGTGACAAGGGCATTCCCGTTCTGTGGAGACCATTCCACGAGCTTGACGGCGGCTGGTTCTGGTGGAGCAAGGGCGGCGCCGAGAATTTCAAGAAGCTGTGGAAAATTATATATGACAGATACACGAATCACTGGGAGCTTGACAATCTAATATGGGTGTTCGGCTACTCCCAGAACGGCAGGGATTATGACAAGTGGTACCCGGGCGATGAATATGTTGACATTGCGGGAGCTGATTCATACAGGGACGGTGCCAACACAAGCCTTTACAAAAAGGTGACTGCCGTTGTGGGAAATGATATGCCCATTGCGTTCCACGAATGCGGACGTATCCCCACCCCCGAACAGCTTAAAAAGGGCGGCGCTGACTGGGTATGGTTTATGACCTGGCACACCAGCTATATCACGGATAATAACGATACAGCTGACCTTAAAGCGATTTACAACGATGATTACGTCATAACCCTTGATGAGCTTCCGAAAATATATCAATAATTTACCGCTTTAAAGCTTTTAGGCGTTTATGCAAAGAAGTTACAGGGATATCATAATTTTTTCATAAATATAGGCTATAATGGAAAAATAAAACGGATTTGAAAGGATATACCTGTTATGAAAATTGTTGCAGTCGGTCTGGGACTTATCGGCGGCTCCCTGTGCAAGGCGATAAAAAAGCACACCAACCACCTTGTAGGCGGTATAGATATCGACAGAAAGACCGTTAAAATGGCTCTGTCACAGAATGCCATAGATTACGAAGCCAAGGACGTTTCCGAAGCGGACATCACCATCGTTTCCCTCTTCCCCCCAACCATTATCAGCTTTATCAAGGAAAACGCCGACCTTTTCAAGGAGGGCAGCATCGTTATCGACACGGGTGGTATCAAGAAAGCCATTGTTGACGAGGTAACGCCCATTCTTGCGGAAAGAGGGGTCACGTTCATCGGCGTTCACCCTATGGCAGGCCGTGAATTTTCGGGCTTTGAATATTCTCTCGACAACCTTTTCGATGACGCAAGCTTTATTATGACCCCCACCGAGAGCACTCCGCAGGAGGAGATAAACATTATCGAAGACCTTGCTCACTCCATTCATTTCAAGAAAGTTGTCAAGGCAACTCCCGAGGAACACGATAAAATAATCGCTTTTACAAGCCAGCTTGCCCATGTTGTCTCAAACGCATACATCAAAAGCCCCACACATCAGCAGCAGCTGGGTTTTTCCGCAGGTTCATTCCAGGACCTCACCCGTGTTGCAAAGCTCAATGAAAATATGTGGACTCCCCTGTTTCTAATGAACAAAGAGCCGCTGCTTTTCGAGATAGACTATATTATGGCACGTCTCGGTGAATACAGAAAGGCTATTGCGGAAGATGACAGCGAAACTCTGAGAAGACTTCTCCGTGACGGAAGAATACTCAAGGAAACAACTCCCGTAGACTGATTTTTCCTTGACTTGCCGCATCAATATGTGATATAATTATCAAAGCACAGAAGCTTATATTACAGCATCTGTGCTTTGATTTTTTTGAAAGGCTGTGAAAAAATGTCCCGATATTATATGTTCAACAAGCCCAAGGGCTGTGTCACCGCCAAGCGTGACAGTCTTTCAAAGACCGTTATGGACTATTTCCCCGAAGATATCCGTGAAGAGCTGCACCCTGCGGGACGGCTTGACAAGGACACCGAGGGGTTTCTGCTCATAACCGACGACGGCAGCCTTACATTTCACCTTATGCGCCCCGAACACCACGTTGCAAAGACATATT
>CAMBJF010000032.1 GCA_945867875.1 uncultured Ruminococcus sp.
GCATACGAGCTAGCGTAGCGTCTCGTTGGCTCGGAGATGTGTATAAGAGACAGGTCTGCTATGCTCCTATAGTATCGCTTTGCGGCGGTGTTCCCGTTTCGGTTCAGACCACTGAGGAAACTCAGTTCAGGCTCACACCCGAAATGCTCCGTGAGAAGATAACCGATAAGACTAAGCTGCTTATCCTGCCTTTCCCCAACAATCCCACAGGTGCGATAATGGAAAGAAGCGACCTTGAAGCAATTGCTGAGGTCATTCGTGACACAAATATCCTTATTCTTACTGATGAGATATACAGCTCTCTTACATATGGCACAAAGCACTGCTCAATAATTGAAATAGACGGAATGAAGGAACGAACTATCTACGTTAACGGCTTCTCAAAGGCATACGCTATGACAGGTTGGAGACTTGGTTATGTTGCAGGTCCCAAGCCCATTATCAAGCAGATGCTGAAGATTCATCAGTACGGAATTATGAGCAGCCCCACGGTTTCTCAGTATGCCGCAATTGAGGCTCTTGAAAACTGCGATGAGGACATCATCAAAATGCGTGATGAGTACGATATGCGCAGAAGATGGCTTGTAAAGGCGCTCAACGACATCGGTCTTACCTGCTTCGAGCCAAAGGGTGCATTCTATGTATTCCCAAGCATCAAGTCAACAGGGCTTACGAGCGAGGAGTTCTGCGAGAGACTGGTTTATGAGCATAATGTTGCAGTAGTTCCCGGAAATGCGTTCGGCGAGTGCGGCGAGGGATATATCCGAATTTCCTATGCATACTCCCTCAAGCACATTATGACCGCCATAGACCGAATCAAGGAGTTCCTTGCCGATCTGGACAAGCAGAAAAAGGATAACGGCTGATGATGACAGCAGATGAGCTTTTTGAAAAAGCCCCCTCCCTTGCAAAACGCAATTATGAGAAAAACAGTCATATGCGCAAACCTGTGGGGCTTATAAACGGGCAGAGAAAATGCGCCGTTTCAGATTATCGTATGGGACTTTGCAAGATGTCTCACAACGGCTGCGGGGCTATTGCAATATACAATGCACTGCTTTCAGCGGGACACAAGCCTGATATATCGCTCATTGCCCTTGGCATAGACTGCTATGCGCTAAGGCTTGGCGGCATCTTCGGTACTGATCACAGAAAAGCGGAGGAGCTTTTCAAAAAATGCCGTATTCCTGCGGTAAAAGCGTCGGATTATGACGATTTTGTAAAGGTAATGGGAGCTGTCAGAGTGGGCATATTGTGCTACTGGGTGGCAAAGCCAAGGCGTTCACTGCTTCATTATGTGGCAGTTGTCAATAACGGAGAGGGATTTGATGTCTGCAACAGGTTTTCCAACCGCAGAACGCCCTCAAAGGTCCGCTCTATCGGTGATTTCTGCCCGAAAGAGAGCTACGTCTGCGGATTTTTTATAAGCTGAAAGGAGAGGCGATTTGGACAGCCTTGTTCTTAACGCAAAAGCAAAAATAAATTTATACCTTGATGTCACGGGAAAACGGGCAGACGGCTATCATCTGCTTGAGACCGTTATGCACACGGTCTCCCTTTGTGACACAGTAACGCTGACTAAAACGGGCAGGAGCGGGATAGAAATATCCTGTTCCGACCTGCTTATTCCCTGTAATGAGAAAAACATTGCATATAAATGTGCCGCTGCCTTTTTTGATAAAACAGGAATAAGCAGCGGGGGAGTAAGCATAGACATTATCAAAAGGATACCGTCACAGGCGGGAATGGGCGGCGGAAGTGCTGACGGTGCGGCTGTTCTTACAGGACTTGACCGACTGTTTGAGACAGGACTTTCCGAAAGTGAGCTTATTTCCATAGGTGCAAAGATAGGTGCAGATATTCCGTTCTGCATCAAAGGCGGCTGCGGTTACTGCACGGGAATAGGTGAAATAATTGAGCCGCTTCCTTCTATATGCGGCTATGTGCTAATTGGAAAAGGTCAGGCGGGAATCAGCACGGCAGAAGCATTCGGCAAGATTGATTCTCTTGGCAGTGGCATCGGCATTACGGGTATTAAAAAAATCTTCGGAAATGTTTCATCACTTACCGATATCGCCCCATTCTGTCGGAATATTTTTGATGATGTGACAAGCCTTGAAGAGGTCACTGACATAAAAAGGATAATGACAGAAAACGGTGTGGTATGCTCGGCAATGACGGGCAGCGGTTCGGCGGTTTTCGGGCTGTATGAATCGGAAAATGCTGCAAAAAAAGTACAGGAAGTCTTAAAACAAAAAAATTATTTCACGGCATTATGCAGGCTCTCATAATGAAAAATTATGAGAGCCTATAACGCCGATATTTTATACACATTATAATGTTAGATTGTACTAACATTATACGAAAGGAATGATAAAATGACCCTTGACAAGCTGCCTATAGGAAAGAGCGCAGTTATAGTTCAGGTCGGAGGAGAGGGCGCACTGAGATGTCGTCTGCTTGATATGGGACTTATCCCAAGGACACGTGTAACAGTACGAAAAGCCGCTCCAATGGGCGATCCTATTGAGATACATCTCCGTGGATATGAACTTACGCTCCGTCTTGAAGAAGCCAAACAGATAACTGTAAAGCCCGAAGAATAACAAAATCAGAAAGGAATGCTGCAAATGGTTTTTGCACTTGCAGGAAATCAGAACTGCGGAAAGACAACGCTTTTTAATCAGCTAACAGGCTCAAATCAGCACGTGGGAAATTTTCCCGGTGTCACAGTCGAGCAGAAAAGCGGCGTTGTAAAGGGATATAAGGACTGCACGGTTGTTGACCTCCCGGGAATTTATTCCATTCGTCCCTACACCATTGAGGAGATAGTTACCCGTGATTTTCTCATAAACGAAAAGCCTGACGGGATAATAAACATTGTTGATGCCACAAATATTGAGCGAAGCCTGTATCTTACATTACAGCTCAGTGAGCTAAAAATACCTATGGTTCTTGCCCTCAATATGATGGACGAGGTCAGGAACAATGGCGGCACGATAAACATAACGGAGCTTTCCGAAAGGCTTGGTGTGCCTGTTGTTCCGATATCGGCTGCTAAAAACGACGGCGTTGAGGAGCTTATCGAGACTGCCGTGAACACCGCCAAAAAACGTATTCCACCCGGAAAAATAGATTATTGCAGCGGCGCAGTTCATAGATGTATCCACGCAGTATGCCATATAATCGAGGATCACGCCGATAAAGCGGGACTTGGCAGGAGATTTTGCGCCACAAAGCTTATCGAAGCTGACCCGGCCATTAAGGAAAAACTTGAGCTTAATGAGAACGAGCTTGAGATGATAGAACACAGCGTTACCGAAATGGAGTCGGAGATAGGAATGGACAGGAACGCCGCTATTGCCGATATGCGATACACTTTTATCGAAAATGTGTGCGACCACGCAGTTGTAAAATGCCGTGAGAGCAAGGAACATATCCGAAGCCTAAAAATCGACAGTGTGCTTACAAACAGGTATCTCGCCATTCCGATGTTCATACTTATTATGATGGCGGTTTTCTGGCTAACCTTCGGCGTTATCGGAAAATTCTTAAGTGACCTGCTCACTTCGGGCATTGCCGCAGTGACTGCCGCCGCAGACAGCGCACTTACCGTTTACGGCTTGAATCCAGTTATCCACAGTCTTATAATTGACGGAATATTTGCGGGAGTTGGCAGCGTCCTCAGTTTCCTGCCTACAATAGTTACACTGTTTTTCTTCCTGTCGATGCTGGAGGACAGCGGATATATGGCGAGAGTGGCGTTTGTAATGGACAGCCTGCTCCGTAAGATAGGTCTTTCGGGACGTTCCTTTGTGCCGCTGATAATCGGTTTCGGCTGCTCCGTTCCTGCAATTATGGCGACAAGGACACTTTCCTCAGAGCGTGACAGAAAAATGACCGTTTTTCTCACACCGTTTATGTCGTGCAGTGCAAAGCTGCCCATATATTCGGTTTTCGCAATGGCATTTTTTCCGAATCACAGCGCTCTTGTAATGGTTTGTCTCTACTTTTTCGGAATGATATGCGGCATAATTTACGGCATAATTTTAAATAAGACAAGATTTAAGGGCAACCCCGTTCCTTTTGTAATGGAGCTGCCCAATTACCGCCTGCCGTCACCGAAAAGCGTGGTGCTGCTTATGTGGGACAAGGCGAAAGACTTCCTCACAAAGGCATTTACCGTAATTTTTACCGCCTCGGTAATAATCTGGTTCCTGCAATCCTTTGATTCAAGGCTCAATGTGGTCACAGACAGCTCGCAGAGCCTTCTTGCGGCACTTGGAAAGATAATCGCACCAATATTTGCACCTCTCGGCTTCAACGACTGGAGAATTTCCACCGCACTTATCACAGGCTTTACCGCAAAAGAAGCGGTGGTATCAACATTGTCCGTCCTCTCGGGCGCAGGCTCCTCCGACCTGCTTCCTGCAATACTTCAGGGAATGTTCACACCTATGACAGCGGTAAGCTTCCTTGTTTTCTCACTCCTTTACACCCCCTGCGTTGCGGCGGTGGCGGCTGTAAGACGTGAGATGAACTCGTCTTTTGCGGCGCTCGCATTTGTACTCATTCAGTGTGCCGCCGCTTGGGTAGCTGCATTTGCGGTGTATAATATCGGAATGCTCATATTCCGATGAAAGGGTATGATACATATGACTGCGGCTGATATAATTGCTTTGATAATAATTTTCGTCCTCCTTTTCAGTGCGGTGAGATATATGATAGTTTCACGTAAAAAAAGGGGCTGCGGAGGTTGTTCAGGCTGTTCGGGCTGCGACAAATGCAGTAAAAGAGCTGATAAATAAAAATAGTCCCGATGATATCGAAATATTTCGGATATCATCGGGATTTCGCTTTTTAATATTATGCCTTTTCGATCTTGATGCTGTGAAGCTTAAGTCCGCTCTGAGCAAAATAAACTCTGAGAGTGGTGAAGCGTGAGAAGCAGTTTGTGCTGCATTCAAAGGAAACAGGCTTTCCTCCCGTGCCGTTCCATGTAAATGCACCGCAAGGCGAACCCATACTGAATACAGTCACGGGTATCTGTGCAAGCTCGCTGAGTTCGGAGCTTCCCGTAAGTGTTATGCGGTAAATTCCAGGGTCAGACACATCAAGAGCGAAAATGAAGTCAGTACCTCTGTTTGTACATACATCGGTGCAGTCGATCTCAACTGAGCCATCAAGCTTGTAGAATGTTACTTCGCCGCCTGCTTCGGAAGTGTTTTCATCGGGACGGTTTATTATCTCGACTTCGTTTTCAGTGCCGCATACTCTGTCCATAGCGTGAGTTCCAAGCAGAAAACGGAACACATTTGCGGCATTTCTCTGGAGTTCCGCACGGGTCAGAGTGCCGTTTTTGAGAGCTTCAAGGGTATTGTCATCATTGTTTCCGCCGTCAGCGCAGACCATATAAATATCATTCTGAGCACGTGCCATAGCTGCAAAGTTGGTCTTATCCACAGCCTTGCCGCGTTCATTTATATTTGCCCACCAGTCGGTCATAACAAAGCCCTTGAAGTTCCATTCGTCACGGAGAACAGTGGTGTTAAGGTCAAAGTTGCCTGCTGACCAGATGCCGTTAACAGCATTATAGCTTGTCATTATGGAATCGGCATTTCCGTCTCGTACTGCAAGCTCAAAGCCTTTGAGATAAATTTCTCTGAGTGCTCTTTCGGATACAACAGAGTCAATATTGTGCCTGTTTGTTTCCTGATTGTTTCCGCAGAAATGCTTGATAGTGCCCGTAACACCCTCGGAATGGAGACCGATAAGCTCGGCTGCGGCTGATGTTCCCGAAAGGAACGGGTCTTCGGAGAAATACTCAAAATTTCTGCCGTTTAAGGGGTGGCGGTGAATGTTCATACCGGGGCCTAAAAGACAATCGACCTTGTTAGCGGACATTTCTCTTCCCATAAATGCGAAAAGCTCGGTGATGAGGGGCTTGTTGAATGTAGATGCGATAAGCGTTCCGTTTGGCAGGCTGAATGCCTTTGTTCCGCAGTCAAGTCTCATACCCGAGGGACCATCGGAACAGCAGCCGCAAGGAATACCAAGCTTTTCAAGGCTGTCCGAAACTCCGCCGAATGCCGATGCTGTGCCCGCCGTAACACGGGGGCTTCCCATTCCCTCACCCCTGATGATGCAGGAGAGGTCATAGTCGGTCATCTGAGCGATAAATTCGGTAAGTGTATTTTTACCGCTTCTCACATCGGCAAGCTTAATGCCCTTGTCGCCCGTGAATGGTATCTCTTCGGGAATACTGTTTAAGCGGCGTGTAGCTTCATTGATCTCCGAAAGGGGAGTATCTTCAAGCTCTGCACGGAATTTGCCGTTCTCATACACTGGCTTCATTCTTTTGAAGCGCATAACGGGTGCCATTGCCTGACTATGCTGTGCGAGAACACGGGTTTCGGGAATGTCAAAGGAAACATACTCGGTGCAGTTTCTTACATCTGTACCGATATAAAGCTTGTATTCGCCGCTTTCAAGCACGTAGCAGAAACGATGTCCCGAAACGCCCGAGTCATCATAGGAAGCCATATCATAGAAATTGACGTTAATGGTAATTTCCTGCTCTTCCGAGGGAGCAAGGAGCTTGGTTTTTTCATATCCGCAGAGAACCTTTGCGGGCTTGCCAAGCTTGCCCTGAGGAGCTGATGCATAGACCTGAACAACTTCCTTGCCTGCCGTATTTCCCGTATTTTTAACGGAAACAGTTATTTTTGCGCTGTCCGCAGATATTTCCGATGTGACAAGCTTAGTTTCAAAGGTCGTGTATGAAAGACCGAAGCCAAAGGGGTACATAACCTTTTCGGGAGCAAAAGTCTCAAAATATCTGTAGCCCACATAAATGTCCTCGGCATAGAAATTTCTGGTCGTATCGCCAAAATATTTGTCCGAAGGGTAATCGGAAACGGAATATGCGATAGTGTCAGGCATTTTTCCCGAAGGGTTCACCTTTCCCGTGAGAACATCGGCAGTTCCGAGACCGCCGACCATACCGCCCTGCCATATATAAAGTACCGCATCGGGGGAGTATTTGGTCACAAAGCATTAAGGAGAACTATAAGCTTCTTGAAATGCTTTCTGACGGTTTCAAGCATTTGCTCTTCGCCGTCGCTGAGAAGATATGCACCCTTTACATTGCTGCTGTCCTGCTCTTCGCCTGCTGTTCTGCCGATAATGGCAATGGCTGTGGAACATTTTTCTGATATCTTTTCAGCAAGGCTGTCCTCAACAGGCATTTCCACCTGTGACCAAGGCTCCTGCCCCCAGCCCGCACCGATATCAAAGGGATTTTCCTCGTCCCATTTCTTATACACATCAAGCAGCTCACTGCACACATTGACTCTACGTTCAATAAGTCCGTCAGTAACGCCGATAACACGGCTTACATTTACAAGTCCGCCCGAACCTGTTCCGCTCTTGTAGTAATGAAGCTGGATACGTCCGAAAACGGCTATTTCCTCATTAGTGGGGAGGGGGAGTGCGTTGTTGTCATTTTTCAGCATAACAATTCCCTCAGAAATCGTTTCAGCTGATTTTTCAATATATTTATCCCAGTCAAGAATTTTTTTGCTCATAAATTATGATCCTTTCTGCAACAAATGCTGAAATGAAGTTATGTTTGTTTTTATCAGAAATCAGTATATCATAACATTTTGCGGCGGTCAACAAACAATAAAATAAGTAATGATGAAATATCTGTAATAAAAGGGGCTTTGATATGTTAATGCCACAAAAAAATGAGCTGCGGCAATTTTTGCGGCAGCTCATTAATAGTATTATGCTTGATTATTCAACGCTTTCCATTGACTTGTTGAACTCGTCGATGAGAACGCCTGCAGCATCTGCGAGAGATTCTCTTACAGAGGGCCAGTCAAGACCGTAGAAAGGAGCACGGATTCCGTATTCGCCGCTGTCGAGGATATTATAAAGATCGGTGGGGCAGCCTGTGTGGATAGAATACATAGGATTCTCGGCGGTCATTTCATTGATAGTGTGCTTCATCTCAACCATTTCGTCAGTCCAGCCGTAAACGTCCTTCAGCTTCTGGTCTGCGATAGCAACGGCATTTTCATCATAGGAAGCTGCAATGATGCATTCCATAAATCTTGCAACGCCATCGGGGTTTTGAGCGCCCTTGCAGAGCATATACGCGTCAAGACCTGCGGGGAGATAATACTTGTCGGAATCATCAGCTCTTGGAATGGGCACAAACATAACGTCCTCGGGATCGCCGTAGGATACTGTCCAGATATCGGGAGCACCTTCAAGTGCATACATACCGGTTATGTAGAAAAGCTCCTTGCCCTCACCGATGAACTCGGGGTGAACAGACCAGTTAAAGAGGTTCTTGTCGAGAACAAGACCGTTCTGATTGAGCTCATACATAAAGTTCATAGTCTTTTCAAGTCGGGGGTCATAGAGATTGTCAACAAGCTTTCCGTCCTTAAGCTCAACGGGAGCAACGCCGCCTGAGAGCATAAGAGGCTTTTCATTGAACCAGCCGTCAAGACCGTACTGCTCGCTGTCATTATCAACGAATGAAAGAAGCATATTCTTGAATGCAGTCCAGTTCCATTCGCCGTTTGCAAGAAGCTCGGCGGGATCATCAAAGCCCTGAGCCTCGATAGTCTGTCTGTTGTAGACAACAACTTCGCCTGCTGTAGCCTGAGTAGCCATAAGATAATGCTTGCCCTTAAGCTCGAACTGATCGTTGAGAGCCTTTACAGAGCTCCAAAGCTCGGAGTCAAAGTCAACATACTGGTCATAGGATTCAAACTGACCGTTGGGAACGCCCTTGGGGAAGGAGTCAAGGTCGCCGCCTGCGATAAAGTCAATGCCTGTTCCGCCGAGTATATTTGTAGAAAGATCGGTAAAGCGCTGTGCCCAGGTTGTGGGGATATACTCGATATTTCCGCCGTACTTGGACTCAAAAAGCTCCAGCGAAAGGGACTTTGTGTTGCCCGAAGTGGAAGCGTTGAACGGGTCATAAAAGGAGAACCACTTGATAGTCTTGTTTTCAAGCTCAACGTCGGGGAGAAGGTCGGCAACATTGTCCATAGTGCCCTGATCTTCTTCGGAAAGGGTCTCGGTGTTGATCTCAACAGTGAGGGCTGTGGTGGTCTCCATAGTGGTCTCGGTGGATTCTCCGCCCTCTGAGCTGCCGGAGCAGCCTGCGAAAGAAGCTGTCATAGCCAGTGCGGAAACCCCTGCGATAATGCGTCTGAGCTTGTTCATAGTAATTTTCCTTTCAAAAATAAATGTGACATTCACGGTAATAATATTTTCTGTCAAATGAATTTTTAGTTATTATACCATAAATTCAACAATATGTCAACGTTTTCAGATGTACATTTTGCCAACTGTAAATTGTATATTTTAGCCAATGGTATAATACCATATTGACGTAAAATTACAGATATGATATAATAAAGTCATATTATCGGAAATTTGAAAGGACAGTCGGAATGGCAGTTTACTATATTCTTATGGCGCTTATCATCGGGCTTGCATATCCCCTTTGCATAAGAAAGCCGTCAACAAAAAAGAACATTATATATGTGAGCATTATTTTCGGATATATGTTCCTGATGTCGGTGTTCAGGTACGGCATAGGCAATGATTTCTTTCACTACAGAACATTTTTTTACAATTACTGTTCAGGTGATACGAACCTTGCAGAACGCTTTTTGAACAGTCATTTTGAACCGGGCTATACGGCAATTATGGAAATTGCAAGGCTTCTCGGCGGTGATTATTTTGTGCTGACGCTTATTATGTCATTGCTTATTCTGTTGCCTGCTGCTTTTATTATAGCAAAGTACAGTAAAATACCCTGGCTGTCCTGCTGGCTTTACCTTACGGTGACATTTTTTTACAATTCACTGAATTTTACCCGTCAGAGCCTTGCGGTTTCGGTGATACTGCTGAGCTGGAAATTTATCAAAGAAAAAAAACACTGGGCTGTCATTCTTATTGCATTGGCTGCGTCATTGTTTCATATGTCGGCGCTTGTTTTCATTCCCATATACCTGCTTTCACTTATTAAGCCGTCCGTAAAGATGTATGGGATTATCGGTGCTGCGGCTGTAACAGTTTATATTTTCTCACAGACTATACTCGAGTTTGTACTTGGCAAATTCCTGAGCAGCTATGCCCATTATCTTGACACGGTATTTCTTAAAGTGGGACTGTCGCCGGTGTACCTTGTTATTCCAGCTGTGTTTGCAGTGCTTGCAATAGCAGCATATCTGACAGGCTGGAAGGATAAAAGCAGCGAATCGGGACTGCTCTGCAACATGCTTTTTTATAACCTTCTCATATGGCTTTTTATAACAAAGCATTTCATTCTGGAACGCTTTACTCTTCCTATATACATTTTCATTATACTGAGCGTTCCCGAAATGATCGAACATTTTAAGGAAATAAGGTTCGGCGGCAAAGCTCCCAAGGGAGCTCATTTCAAAGAGAGCAAAACTGAAAGCGACAATGCTGTGGTCAGATTTTTCAGCTATGCTCTGAAAAAGGGAAAATATCTTTGGACCGCTGTTACAGCCACAGTTCTTATCGTAACGGTAACATACAATGATTTCTGTATCAAAGAGGGGGTCCACGGTGTATTCCCGTATGAATCGGTATTTGATGCTGCAACAGAATTTACCTCAGAACAGCTTAAAACAGATTACAGAAAAATTTTCCCGAACAGGACTTTGCAGCAGTACCTCAGCCTTATAAATAAGGGAAACTATACCACGGTCATTTGCGTAAACGGCGATTCCGGCGACAAGCTTGATTTTTCCGCAAAGCTGCTTATGAAAAAATTGGGCGTAAAAACCGATCTCAATAAGCTTGACGGCAAGAGCTACCTTGGCGTATTCAGCGGCGGAAAGGCGATATATGAGATGACCTCCGAAAATCTTATTGAGGAAAAGCTTGCTATCTGCGATAATTCTGTATTTATTACCGCTGTCAGCGGCGGACTTACTGCTGATATGCAGACAGGACAGGTTATTATTGATAATATAAACTATACACCTAATATGAATGGGCTTAACTTTGCTGTTTTTGACAATGATCTGCAAAAGATCGTCGCTTCCCAAACCTATGACACAACCACCTACAATTATACTTGTACCGATACCACAGCATTTTACGGAGAATTACTCATAGAAGAATAAATTTATCGAGGTGTGACATTTTGAATAAAAAAAACAAGGCTGCATATGCTCTGCTCTGCGCTTTCTGTGTGCTGCTTACTGCCTGCGGAGAAAAAGAAGAGGAGCGTGACGGCTACATTGCAGTCTATGAAGAATTTACCGAGCCTACCGAAACTGTGACCGAAGCTGAGACAACCGTTCCTGTGACATATTCACCGCTTACGGAGGATAACGGCTATCTGTCCGATGTGCTCATTATCGGTGACGGTGAATGCGGAAAGGCAGTGAGCTGCGGTCTTCTTACGGCTGACAGCGTGGTATCCGTGCAGGGTGCAAAGCCCGAGGATATCCTTTCGGCTGAGATAGACGGAAAGACTGTCAGGGACATCATAAAGGCTTCCGACAAGCATTATGTTTATCTTATGTTTACCGAAGGCCAGCTTCTTGACAGTACATCATCGGACATTTACGGCTATGATGTTTTCACTCTCGGTGAAGAAATAAGGGAGCTTTTGCCCGAAAGTATGGTCATACCTCTCAGCGTGCTGCCCATAAATGAAAATATTGACATTGCCGAGTATAACGATTCCCTGCATATGTGGGTGCGTTCAAGCCCCGACGAGTACCTTATTTATAAGGACGTTTCATTTGTCTGCGGGAATAAAGGAATTCTTTTTGATGAGTATGCCGATGCTGACGGGGGAGTGTCTCCCGAGGGCTGGAACGATCTGCTCAGATACATTGATATCGACAGATTTTATAATGATATGACCGAGGACACCAAAAGCTATGACGGCCTTACGGCAGAGCGCCCCCAATACACTGTCACCGATGGAAAAGTAGCATATCTCACCTTTGATGACGGCCCATCAAAATACACCCCGCAGATACTTGAAATTCTCCGAGAGAATGATATCAAGGCAACATTTTTCATAACAGGCTGGTGCATTGAGGGCAAGGAAAATATTCTGAAACAGGTGGCAGAAGAGGGACATACCATTGGACTTCACAGCTGGTCTCACGATTATGAGACCATATATGCCTCCAAAAAGAGCTGGCTTGAAGATTTCGGCAGGGTGTACAATAAGGTGTATGCGGTCACGGGTCAGAAGCCTTGGTGCTTCCGTTTTCCCGGCGGCAGCTACAACAGTTATAACCGTGACACCGCCGACGGCATCATTTCCGAAATGGAAAGCAGGGGATTTGCCTATTATGACTGGAACGCAGCCACCGCCGACGCTTCCACCTCCGCTACATATGACAGCTGCCTTGAAAACATTTACGACAGCATAAATGCCGACCACGAGGTAGTTCTTATGCACGATTCCTTGGAGCTCACTCCCGAATATCTGCAGGACGTTATCGACTATATAAAGGGGCAAGGCTATTCCTTTGAAACGGTGGACACTGCTGATAAGGTTAAGTTCTGATTAATATAAAGTTAGAAAAATTAAATCAAGATAAAATTTTAGCACTCCCAGCCTGAGAGTGCTAAAATTTACTGTATCATCACAAAATTAACATAAAATCGTCACATATGCCGTATATACTATTACTTGTGGAAAAGGAAAAGAGCCTGACGGAGTGATATCCGACAGACCCTTTGGCACACGCCCACAAGATACCGCAATGGTATCAGATGGCACAGTTTTGAATTGGTGGAGATGACGGGAATCGAACCCGTGTCCGAAAACCGATCCACACAACTTTCTACGAGCGTAGTCTGTTATTCACATTCCCTCGCATAACCGCAAACAGACACGCGCTTATGCTCAGTAGCCTGCAATACATCATACAGACGCAGGCACTTCTGTATGACGTTCACCACTGATCGGCGCCTGTTCCGAGACCGTGGTACTTCTCAGACAGACGAGCAGCGATTAAGCAGCTGCTAATTCAAAATTATCGTTGTCGTCTAATTTTAAAACGTGTGCGGGTTATAGAGATCAGCACAGTCCTCTGCTCGCTTATCGTGCTTCAAAGTCCCCGTCGAAACCTTTACATCCCCATAGGCTTGAAGCAAATTTACCTGTTCTTTTCCTTGATAGCCCTGTCGATATCACGCTTTGCAGCTTCGGCAGCCATAGCGTCACGCTTATCGTGAAGCTTCTTGCCCTTGCAAACGCCGACCTGGACTTTTACCCTTGAACCTTTGAAATAAAGGGAGATAGGGATAAGGGTGAGTCCCTCCTGCTTAACAGTACCGAAAAGCTTGTTAATCTCCTTTTTGTGAAGCAGAAGCCTCCTGACCCTCATAGGGTCACGGTTAAAGATATTGCCGTGGTCGTAAGGGGATATGTGCATACCCTTTACCCAAAGCTCTCCGTTCTCGATGGTGCACCATGAATCTTTAAGATTCACACCGCCCTGACGAATGGCTTTGACCTCAGTTCCCACAAGCTCAATTCCCGCTTCGCAGCTTTCGATTATGAAATAGTCGTGCCGTGCCTTTCGGTTTTCGGCAATGGTCTTGAGACCGTTCTTATCCGCAGGCATATAAACACGTCCTTTCCAAACAAATGCTGCAACAATTAGTATAACATATCCGAGCCTTGATGTCAAGGCTTTTGAGCTTGATTTTTTCGCAAATTCCTACAAATTCCGATAAATCACCACATCTGAAAGGAAGATGATATTATGAATATGCAGAAGCTTACCAAAAAATCCATTGAAGCTATCCAGTCAGCTCAGGACACAGCAATGAACTACGGCAACACCAATGTTGACCAGCCACATCTCCTGTATGCTCTTCTGACACAGGAAAACGGTCTTATCCCTCAGCTTGTAAAGAAGCTTGGTAAAGACCCGAATGTAGTTTCGGGCAGCGTCGAGCGCATTATCGGCAAGATACCCAAGGTATCGGGCAGCGGCAGAGATATGAACACTGTTTATATCTCCCAGTCCCTTGACCGACTGCTTAATGCCTCCGAAGCTATTGCAAAGAATATGGGAGACGAGTATGTTTCTGTTGAACATATAATGCTCTCCTACTTTGACAATGCGGACAAGGACATCAAGCAGCTCTTTACCGATTTTGCCATTGATAAGGACAGCTTCCTCAAAGCTCTTCAGGAGGTAAGAGGAAATCAGCGTGTTACCACAGACACCCCCGAGGATACCTATGACGTTCTCAAAAAGTACGGTCAGGACCTTGTGGAGCTTGCCCGTCAGAACAAGCTTGACCCGGTTATCGGCAGAGACAGCGAGATAAGAAACACTATCCGTATCCTGTCGAGAAAGAGCAAGAACAACCCCGTACTTATCGGTGAGCCAGGTGTCGGTAAGACCGCCATTGCCGAGGGACTTGCCCAGCGTATCGTAAGAGGCGATGTACCCGACAATCTGAAAGACAGAAAGATATTCTCCCTTGATATGGGCGCACTTATTTCCGGCGCAAAGTTCAGAGGTGAATTTGAAGAGCGTTTAAAGGCTGTGCTCAATGAGGTGAAGAAGTCCGAGGGCAAAATTATCCTCTTCATTGATGAGCTGCACACCATCGTCGGCGCAGGCAAGACAGACGGCGCTATGGACGCTGGCAACCTCTTAAAGCCTATGCTTGCAAGAGGTGAGCTTCACTGTATCGGTGCCACAACTCTTAATGAGTACCGCCAGTACATTGAGAAAGACCCTGCACTTGAAAGACGTTTCCAGCCTGTCCGTGTTGATGAGCCTACCGTTGAGGACACAATTTCTATCCTCAGAGGTCTGAAAGAGCGTTACGAGGTATTCCACGGCGTTAAAATTCAGGACAGCGCACTTATAACCGCAGCAGTTCTCTCCAACCGTTACATCACCGACAGATTTCTCCCCGATAAGGCGATAGACCTTGTTGATGAAGCCTGCGCAACTATCCGTACCGAGATGAATTCAATGCCCACAGAGCTTGATGATATCGCAAGAAAGATAATGCAGAAGGAAATTGCCGAAACTGCTCTCAAAAAAGAGGAGGACAAGCTTTCAAAGGAACAGCTTGCAGAAGTCCGGAAAGAGCTTTCCGAGCTTCGTGATGAGTTCAATTCAATGAAGACAAGGTGGGAAAACGAGAAAAACTCCATTTCCCGTCTCCAGAAGCTTCGTGAGGACATTGAAAAGACCAATGCGGACATTGCCAATGCAGAGCGGAGCTATGACCTTAACAAGGCTGCCGAGCTGAAATACGGCAAGCTGCCTGCACTGAAAAAAGAGCTTGAAGAAGCCGAAGCCGCTGCCGATGATTACGAGAAGCACACCCTCCTCCGTGACAAGGTAACAGACGAGGAGATCGCAAAGATCGTTGGCAGATGGACAGGAATCCCTGTTTCAAAGCTTATGGAGGGCGAAAGGGAAAAGCTCCTCCACCTTGAAGAGATACTCCACAAGAGAGTTATCGGACAGGACGAAGCTGTTGAAAAGGTCAGCGAAGCGATACTCCGTTCAAGAGCGGGCATTCAGGACCCCAACCGTCCTCTCGGTTCCTTTATGTTTATGGGACCTACGGGTGTTGGTAAGACTGAGCTTGCAAAGGCTCTTGCACAGGCGCTTTTCGATGATGAAAAGAACATTGTCAGAATCGATATGACCGAGTATATGGAGAAGCACTCCGTGAGCCGTCTTATCGGAGCACCTCCGGGATATGTCGGCTACGAGGAGGGCGGTCAGCTCACCGAGGCAGTGCGCCGCAAGCCTTATGCGGTAGTGCTCTTTGATGAGGTGGAAAAGGCTCACCCCGATGTGTTCAATATCCTGCTTCAGGTTCTCGATGACGGTCGTATCACCGATTCTCAGGGCAGAACGGTAGATTTCAAGAACACAATAATCATTCTTACATCTAACCTCGGTTCCGAGTATATCCTTGACGGCATTGACGAAAATAATCAGATAACTCCCGAAGCAAGAGCACAGGTAGACAAGCTACTGAAAACTCATTTCCGTCCCGAGTTCCTCAACCGTCTCGACGAGATAGTTTTCTACAAGCCTCTGTCCAAGAAGGAAATTTATCCTATCATCGACCTTATGCTCACAAAGCTCAAGGAGCGTCTTGCCGACAAGCAGCTTGACCTTGAAGTTACCGACAGTGCTAAGGAGCTTATTGTCAAGGAGGGATATGACCCCATTTACGGCGCAAGACCTCTTAAGAGATATATCCAGAGCAAGCTTGAAACTCTTATCGCCCGTACAATGATCGCCGAAGACCTTGATCCCGATACCGTGATAAAGGTTGACAGCGACGGCGAGAAGATGCTTGTAACAACAATTCCGCACAAGGTTGAATAACATTTGGGGCTGCATCACTTATCTGACGCAGCCCCTTTTCTTTGCTCAAAACATCAAGAAATCCCTTTCCCATTATGTTATCATAATACCATAGGGAGCAGACGTGTTACCTATAAATTACTGATATCGGTGATAGCTATGAACAAATTTGAAATTCTGTCCCAGGCACTTGACTATATCGAGGAAAATCTGAGCAGGGGAGTCACTCCCGAGGAATGTGCCGAAAAATGCTGCTACAGCCTTTCAAATATGCAGAAAATGTTTCGCTGCGTCTTTCACATCGGCATAAGTGATTACATTTCCCGCAGGCGGATAACTATGGCGGCAAGAGAGCTTATCGACACTGACGAAACAGTGCTCGATATTGCCGTGAAATACGGCTACAATTCTCACGAGGTATTCACCCGTGCATTCACACGGCTCTGGGGCGTGACCCCCGCTGCATTCCGCAAAAGCAGCAGCTTTTCCGAGATATATCCGAAGCTTGGCAGGAGCGAGCGTCTGTTTGACGGGAAAGGAAATGAGATAATGAGCAGCAAGGTAAGATTTGATGTTTCACACCTTTACGATTTTATCACTGAGCGCAGAGGAAAATATGTCATCTGCTTCGATATGTATCATTTAATGTATATAAATGATACATATGGCATGGCTGCGGGAGATGTGGCCATCAGCGAATGTCTCCGCAGGATAGACAGCAATTCGGACGATGATTCACTGCTTATAAGGATAGGCGGCGATGAATTTATCCTTATCACCGACTGCTCCGAAAAAGCGGAAGCCGAGAAGCAGGCGGAAAGGATACTGGCATTAAACGGCGGCATTGTCAGAAGCGGCAGCAATGAGTTTGAAGTGTCGATGAGAGCGGGCTGCGAAAAGATACCCGAAAGCGGAAACATACGCTACAACGAGCTTTTTGACAGCTTTATCATTGCTGGAAGACCTTCCGAAAAATGATAATATAATGTTATGTCAGTCTGTGTCACTGTGGCACAGACTGATTTTTTTTGAAAACTGTGTTCAAAATATCCGAAAATCTATTGCAATTTCCGTACAAATGGTATATAATCTGTCTCTTATACACATCTCCGAGCCCACGAGACGCTACGCTAT